>NZ_JBEOTD010000006.1:17747-272365 GCF_040426375.1 Streptomyces sp. NPDC096012 | reverse complement strand
GTACTGCAGGGGGGACCCTGTGGGAGAGTAGGACACCGCCGAACAAAATTTGAGGGAGACCCCCGCATCGAAAGATGCGGGGGTTTTCTGCGTTCCGGGTCTCTTAGACTCATGGCATGCGCCACAACCTCATCATCTTCGACAACGACGGTGTCCTGGTGGACAGCGAGCCCATTTCCAACCGGCTCCTTGCCGCCTATCTGACCGAACTGGGGCACCCCACGTCGTACGAGGAGTCCATACGGGACTACATGGGGTCGGCGATGCACCGGATCCATGAGCTCGTCCTGGAGCGGACCGGACGGCGGCTGCCCGACGACTTCGACGACGTCTTCCACGCGCGCGTCTTCGCCGCCTTCGCACGGGAATTGAAGCCCGTGGCCGGCGTCGGCGACGTGCTGGAGAAGCTGGCCGCGAGCGGGGTGCCGTACTGCGTGGCCTCCTCGGGAAGCCACGAGCGGATCAGGGTCGGGCACCGGACGACCGGACTCGACCGGTGGTTCGCCGAGGGGCGGATCTTCAGCTCGCAGGACGTCGGGCGGGGCAAGCCGGCGCCCGACCTCTTCCTGCACGCGGCCGAGCGGATGGGGGTCGCCCCCGAGCGGTGCCTGGTGATCGAGGACTCGCCACTGGGCGTCCAGGCGGCCCTGGCGGCCGGGATGGACGTGTACGGTTTCACCGCGATGACGCCCGCCTCCAGACTCGCCGGGGCGAACAAACTCTTCTCCGGCATGGGGGAGTTGGCCGACCTGCTGGTATGACCCGGGCCACCGGTCGGAGCCTGACAATTGTCATCCGGTCCTGCGGACGAACGTTCCTACCCGAGGGCCCTCGCCGGCCGCGAAGCTTGGGGCATGAAGAAGAACACGGGGGCCCGGGGCCGGAGCAGGCACCAGAAGCAGAAGCAGAACCCGAGCGTGCTGGACAACTTCAAGCCGCTGCTCGTCGATGTCGCGGTACCGCTCGGCTCGTACTACGTCCTGAAGGACGGCCTCGGGATGAGCATCTTCGCCGCGCTCGCCTGGAGCAGCGTGGTCCCGGCGGTGCGGACCGCATGGGGACTGGTCAGGGAGCGGAGGACCAACGCGCTGGCCGGACTCATCCTCGTCGTGAACGTGGTGTCGCTGCTGCTGAGCTTCGTCTCGGGTGACCCGCGGCTCATGCTCGCCAAGGACAGCGGCGTCAGCAGCGTGGTCGCCATCGGCATCCTGGTCTCGGTCCGGCTCGGCAAGCCGATGATGACCGCCGGCATGAAGCCCTTGCTCATCAAGGGCGACGCCGCGAAGGAGGCCGCCTGGGAGCGGCTGGCTTCCGGGTCGGCGGACTTCCGTCGCAAGGAGAACGTGTTCTCCGCCGTCTGGGGCCTGGCGCTGCTGGCGGAGTGCGTCGCGCGCGCCGTCGGGGCGTACACCGTCCCGGTGGACACCATGGTGTGGCTCGGCACGGTCATCATGATCGGTGCGATGGCCGTCGCCTTCGTGGTCTCGGGTGGCCTGGCCGTCGGGCCGATGGACAGGATGCTGGCCGCCGAGGTCCGCACCGAGGCCGTGCCCGCGGAGGGGGAGGCAGTGGCCGCCGGCCAGGGCGAAGCCGCCGGTCACGGCGAAGCCGTCCGTCACGGCGAAGCTGCCGGCCAGGACGAAGCCGGTCGGCAGATCGAAGCCGGTGGCCGGGGCGGGAAGCCCGCGGTCGCCGTCACCGTCGCTGCCTGAGCCTTCCGCTCGGACCATGCCGTCCGCCGGGCAAAGCCTCCCGCCCGGCGACGCCACAACACCCGCCGACGCCAGAGCGTCCGGCCACGCGAGAGCGTCCGGCCGACGCCGGGCCGCTCGCGCGGTGCCGAACTCGGGTAAACCTGAGGGAAATTCATCTTTGGCTGGATCTACCCACAGGTAGCCAGGGGCCCTACGCTCGCCGCCATGACTGATGTGCTGCGGCGCGGTAGGGCCTCGCTGGCGTTCAGCTTCTTCGCCCAGGGCGTCGCCTTCGCCCTCCTGGTCACGCGCATCCCGGCCGTCCAGGACCGCTACGGCATCTCCGACGCGCTGCTGCCGGTCTTCCTGGCCGCCGTACCGATCCTCGCCGGTGCCGGCAGCGTGACCACCGAGCACCTCGTGAAGCGGGTACGGCCGAGCCGGCTGCTGCGCTGGTCCCAGCCGCTGGTCCTGCTGGCGCTGCTCGGAGCCGGTGCCGGCGGGCACGGGCAGGTGGCCGCGGCGGCGGTGGCGCTGGGTGCCTTCGGGCTGGCCGTGGGGGTGCTGGACGCCTCCATGAACATGCTCGGGGTGAGCCTGCAGCGGGCGTACCGGCGCAGCATCATGCTCAGCTTCCATGCCGCCTACAGTCTGGGCGGGATCGTGGGCGCCTCGCTGGCCTGGGCCGGAGCACACTGGCACCTCGCGCTCTGGGTGTCGTACCTGCCGGTGGTGGCCGTGCTGCTGCCGGCGGCGCTGGTGGGCAGCCGGTGGTACGTCGACGGAGATCCGGCGCCGGTGGCGGAGGACCGGGAGCCGGGCGGGAGCCTGGTGTTCAGGCTGCTGCTGCCGCTGTGCCTGGTGATGACCTTCGCGTACATCGGGGACTCGACCGTCTCCAACTGGAGCGCGAAGTACGTGAAGGACGTACTGGGCGGTTCGGAGCAGCTGGCGACCGTTCCGTACAACGTGTACATGGTGACCACGCTGGTGGGCCGGGGCATCGGGGACCTCGGGGTGCGGCGGTTCGGGGCCGTGGCGGTCGTCCGGCTCGGCACGCTGGTGGCGGCCGGGGGGTTCGCCGTCGTGGCCGTGGCGCCGGACGCGTGGGTGGGGATGCTCGGGTTCACCCTGCTGGGCCTCGGCCTGTGTGTCCTGGTCCCGCAGACGTTCGCAGCCGCGGGGCGGCTGTTCCCCGGCGCGTCGGACGCGGCGATAGCCCGGCTCAACATCTTCAACTACGTCGGCTTCCTCGTCGGTTCCCCGTTGGTGGGGGCGCTCGGGGACGCGTGGAGCTACCGGGGGGCCATGCTTGTGCCGATGGTGTTGGTGCTGCTGACGTTGGTGTATGCCAGGTCGTTCGCCGCTCAACCGGACCGATACGGTGGCGGGCATGAGCGGCCGCGCACAGCTGATGTGGGACGAGGCAGTAACGGGCTATGACTTCGGCCCGGACCATCCGATGGATCCGGTCCGGCTGGCGCTGACCAGGAAGCTGGTGGGCGCCTTCGGGCTCGACCGGGAGATGGCGGTCGTCGCGGCGAAGCCGGCCGGGGAGTCGACGCTGCGGCTGGTCCACCGGGAGGACTACATCGACGCCGTGAAGGCCGCGTCCGCGGATCCGGCGGGGGCCCAGGGGGCCTACGGGCTCGGCACGGTCGACGATCCCGCGTTCGCCGGGATGCACGAGGTGTCCGCGCTGATCGCCGGGCAGTCGGTGGGGGCCGCGGAGGCGGTGTGGCGCGGGGACGCCGACCACGCCGTGAACTTCGCCGGGGGCCTGCATCACGCGATGCCCGGGGGTGCCTCGGGGTTCTGCGTCTACAACGACGCGGCCCTGGCGATCGCCCGGCTGCTGGAGCTGGGGGCCGAGCGCGTCGCCTATGTGGACGTCGACGTCCATCACGGGGACGGGGTGCAGGCGGCGTTCTGGGAGGATCCACGGGTTCTGACGATCTCGCTGCACGAGCATCCTCGTACGTTGTTCCCGCAGACCGGATGGCCGCAGGAGACCGGGGCGGGCGAGGGCGAGGGTGCCGCCGTGAACGTGGGCCTGCCGGCGGGGACGGCCGACGCCGGGTGGCTGCGGGCGTTCCACTCGGTGGTGCCGGAGCTGCTGGCCGACTTCCGGCCACAGGTGCTCGTGTCGCAGCACGGGGCCGACACGCATTTCGAGGATCCGCTGGCGCATCTCGCCGTCTCGCTGGACGCGCAGCGGGCGGTGCAGGTGGCGTGCCACGAACTGGCGCACGAGCACGCCGGGGGCAAGTGGGTCGCGCTGGGTGGCGGCGGGTACGCGGTGGTGGACGTCGTGCCGCGCTCGTGGACGCACCTGGTGGGGATCGCGGCGGGCCGGCCCGTCGCCCCTGAGGCCGTGATTCCCGAGGCCTGGCGGCAGGAGGTGTTCGCCCGCACCCGGCAGCTGGGGCCGCAGCGGATGACCGACGGCCGGTGGCCGGTGAGTTGGGCGTCCTGGGAGGCGGGGTACGACCCCGCCGACCGCCTGGACCAGGCCGTGCTCGCCACGCGCCGCGCGGCGTTTCCGCTGCGGGGCCTGCTGCCCTAGAGGGGGCGCAGTCCGGCGCTGCTGCGGGCCGGGACGGAAGGCCGAGGCCGGCGCCCCTGCCGAGGCCGAGGCCAATGCCGACACCGAATCCGAGGCCGGCACCGAGGCCGACGCCCATGCCGATGCCGAGGCCGGCACTGAGGCCGAATCCGAGGCCGGTGCCCATGCCGGCACCGAATCCGAGGCCGGCACCGAGTTCGACGCCCATGCCGGCACCGGAGCCGAAGCGTGAGCCGAAGCCGAAGCCGAAGCCGAAGCCGAAGTTGATGCCGAGGCCGGGCCGGGTGTCGCGGTGGGCCTCGGTGTCCGCCCGTTACGCCAACCGTGCGGAATTCCCCGCGTTTGCGCCTCGCCCTCAGCGGCGATGAGTCACCATCGCACCCGTGCCGACCCGCGCCGAGCTTCGTGAGCATCTCCTGGCCGTCCGGTTGGCCGGGGTCGTGGGGACCTCGCGGGAGCGGAGCCTGCGCAGCTACCGGCTGTTCGCGGCACGGGATCCCCGGGCGCTGATCGGAATCGACCCCGAAGGGCCCTGGAGCCAGCGGGACTTGCTCGCGTTGATGGCGCGGAGGTGCGGCGTCTCCGCCGATCCCCGGCACACCTCCGGTCCCGACGTGATCGATCCGGAGCGGACACTGGCCGCCCTGGACGCCTTCGCGGAGCGGATCCACGAGGTCGCCGGGCGCGGCGCACCCGTGCTGTTCGGCACCGGGCACCCGCAGCGGCTGCTCGGGTTCTACGCCGGCCTCGCGGACGCGCTCTCGGCGGCGGGATGTGAGGTACTCACCCCTGCGCAGGGTCGCTGTATCGACATATTGACCCGGTTCGGTCTACGCACGTACGACCTCGACTACGTACGGGGTGTTGCCCTGGTGCGGGAACCGGGAGCCGTGCGCCCCGGTGGTGAGCCGGGTGTCCACAGCCATTCCCCGCTCCCGGTTCGGGTCGCGCTCGAGGCCGCCGCGGAGTGCGGGGGACCGCTGCCGGAGCTGGTCGTCGGGGACCACGGGTGGGTCTGCGGTGCTGGTCAGCTGGGGTTCGAGGCGATCGGGCTGGCCGACACCGACGATCCCGCGCTGTTCGTGGGGGAGGCGGAGGGGTGCGTGTCCGTCGTCGTTCCGGTTGACGATGCCGTGCGATCGGCGTACTACCGCCCTCTCACCCGCTACGTGCTCAAACGGGCGCGTCTGTCACAGTAGGGCAGAGATGGGTGCACCTCTTCCCCACTCGCATCACCCGCCCCTACATTGGGGAGTGAGCACGCAGCGACGAAGAGTCACCGGAAGGGGAAGCCGGTGGCCGTCGAGTGCGGAAGGTTCAGGTGTGTCATGGCTGCAGCTGGCGAGAGGCCTCTGAACGAGGTTCAGTTCCTTACCGTGGCGGAGGTCGCCACGGTGATGCGAGTGTCCAAGATGACCGTGTACCGGCTGGTGCACAGCGGTCATCTGCCCGCGATCCGGGTGGGACGGTCCTTCCGTGTCCCGGAGCAAGCGGTACACGAGTACCTCCGCGACAGCTATGTGGGGGTGGAAACGGCCTGACGGCGCCCCCGGGCGACCCCGGAGCACCCTCGATTACGACCTCGGCGCCCGGTTGGGTAGGCTAGCCCCTCGTAGGTCGTGTGGGCCCATGGCGCCCAAACAACCGAGTGATGAGAAGTGAGCGAGGGTAGTCGTGGGCTCTGTTATCAAGAAGCGGCGCAAGCGGATGGCCAAGAAGAAGCACCGCAAGCTGCTCAAGCGCACGCGCGTTCAGCGTCGCAACAAGAAGTAAGCGGCGCCGCCGAGGCGTGACCTGTGGCCCCCCACCAGGACTGGTGGGGGGCCACAGGCGTGTGAGCCGGCAGGTTCCGGTCACCCGGCACATTCCGATGGGGGACATTCGGTCACCTCCTGCATCGGGCGGTCATCACAGCGCAACGACGAACCGCTAAGTTGGCCGCACACGGGGAACCCGGGATACCGGTAACGCGGGAAGGAAGGCGCTGATCTTGGCGAAGGTCGTGCTCGTCACCGGAGTCGCCCGGCAGCTGGGCGGCCGGTTCGTGCGGCGGATCCAGCGGGACCCCGAGGTCGACCGCGTGGTCGCCGTCGACGCGGTGCCGCCCGCCCACCATCTGGGCGGGGCCGACTTCATCCAGGCCGACATCCGGCAGCCGACCATCGCCCGGGTGCTCGCGGAGACGGGCGCCGACACGGTCGTGCACATGGACGTGACGGGTACGGCCCTGGGCGGCGGCAACCGGGCCACGGTCAAGGAGACCAACGTCATCGGCACCATGCAGCTGCTCGGCGCCTGCCAGAAGTCGCCGACGGTGAAACGGCTGGTGGTGAAGTCCAGTACCAACGTGTACGGTTCGGCGCCGCGTGATCCGGCCGTCTTCACCGAGACGACTCCGCCGAAGTCGCTGCCCAGCGGCGGTTTCGCGAAGGACGCCGTCGAGGTCGAGGGGTACGTGCGCGGGTTCGCGCGGAGGCGGCCGGACGTCGCCGTGTGCGTGCTGCGGTTCGCCAACATCCTCGGGCCGGCCGCGGACACCCCGCTCGCCTCGTACTTCTGCCTGCCGGTCCTGCCGACCGTGTTCGGCTACGATCCGCGGCTGCAGTTCGTGCACGAGGACGACGTCATCGAGGTGCTGCGGATCGCCTCGCACGAGCCGCGCCGGGGCACCCTCAACAGCGGTACCTTCAACATCGCCGGGGACGGTGCGCTGCTGCTCTCGCAGTGCTCCCGGCGCCTGGGCCGGCCCACCGTGCCGCTGCTGCTGCCCGCGGTCACCTGGGCCGGCTCCCTGGTCCGTACGCTGGGTATGACGGACTTCTCGCCCGAGCAGATCCGGTTGCTCACCCACGGACGGGTGGTGGACACCGTCCAGATGCGCGAGACGCTGGGTTTCACGCCCAGGTACACCACGGCGGAGACGTTCGCGGACTTCGCCCGCGGCCAGGGCCCCGGGCTGCTGCCGCCCGAGGCTCTCGCGGGGGCCGTCGACCGGATCGCCGCGCTGGCCGAGCCGGGCAGCGGCCGGCCCACGACGCACAGCGCCAACTGAGGAGCGCAGCAACGATGGCGGACGCCAAGGTCATTCCGTTCGACGACGACCGCTCCCGCGGGAACGGCGCGCAGCGCCCGGCGCGGCGCCGGAGTCCGGCCGGCCGGCGCAAGGGCGGCGAGAGCACGGTGCGCGGCGTCGGGGAGCCCGGGGAGATGGGCGAGGTCCAGCCCCTGCCGGGCCGGGCGCAGGCGCAGCAGGACGCAGCTGTGGGCCGCGAGGAGGAGCCGCTGGACCGGCCGGAGGCCGACGGGCACGACAGCGGCCTCGAGCGGCGTGTGGCGGCCGGGCTGGCCTTCCTGCGGCGCCGGCTGACCGGGGAGTACGAGGTCGACGACTTCGGCTACGACGAGGAGCTGACCGACCAGGTCCTGATGTCGTTGCTGCGGCCGGTGTACGAGAGGTACTTCCGGGTCGAGGTGAAGGGCGTCGAGAACATCCCGGCCGAGGGCGGGGCGCTGATCGTCGCCAACCACTCCGGGACGCTGCCGCTGGACGGCCTGATGATGCAGGTCGCGGTGCACGACCACCACCCGGCCGGCCGGCATCTGCGGCTTCTCGCGGCCGACCTGGTCTTCGTGCTGCCGGTGGTGAACGAGCTGGCGCGCAAGCTGGGGCACACCCTGGCCTGTGCGGAGGACGCGGAGCGGCTGCTGGCGCAGGGTGAGCTGGTCGGGGTGATGCCGGAGGGCTTCAAGGGCATCGGGAAACCTTTCAGCGAGCGCTACAAGCTCCAGCGGTTCGGCCGCGGCGGCTTCGTCTCCACCGCACTGCGCCAGGGCGCGCCGATCATCCCGTGCTCCATCGTCGGGGCGGAGGAGATCTACCCGATGATCGGCAACGCGAAGACCCTCGCCCGGCTGCTGGGCTTCCCGTACTTCCCGCTGACGCCGACGTTCCCGTGGCTGGGGCCGCTGGGGGCGATCCCGCTGCCGACGAAGTGGACGATCCAGTTCGGTGAGCCGATCCCGACGGACGGCTATCCGCCGGAGGCGGCGGAGGACCCGATGCTGATGTTCAACCTGACCGACCAGGTCCGCGAGCAGATCCAGCACACGCTGTACAAGCTCCTGGTGCAGCGCAGGTCGGTCTTCTTCTGACGCCCGGTTTCCAGGCCCGTTTCTCGCGTCCCGCTTCTCGCGTCCGGTTTCCGACGTCCGGTCGGGGCCGGCATCCCGTGCGGGTGCGGAGAACGACGACGGGGGCGCCCCGCTCGGGAGGGGCGCCCCCGTTCTCATGGCCCGAGGGCGTCAGTCGGCGTCCTCGCCGTTGATTCCCAGGCCGGGCAGCAGGCCCGGCAGGAGCGGCGGCAGGGTGACGTCGGGTGCGCTCGTCGGGGGTTTGACGACGGACGGCGCGCTGCTGCCGGTGCCGGTCCTGGGCGGGTCGAGCAGGCCGCCGGTGTCGCCGCCGATGAGGCCGTCACCGCTGCTGCCGGTGGCCGAGCCGCTCGGGGTCCCGGCGTTCGTGTGCTGTCCGGCGGACGGGGTGCCGCTCCCGCTGGGGGTGGTGGACCGGTGGGTGCCGGAGGAGGAGCCGGAGGAGGCCGGACCGGAGCCCTTCCGCCGCTGACCGTCGCCGGGCCGGGACGACGGTTGCGGGAGCAGGGACTGCAGCGGGGCCACTTCTTCGTCTATGGCGTCGAAGACCGACGACACCTGCTGTTTGACGTCCCCGAGCTGCACCGGCAGCTTGTCGCTGAGGGCGCTCCACATCTCGCGGTGGGACCGCGAGAAGCTGGACAGCGCCTGGATGGGGCCCAGGGAGTCGGGGTCGGCCTCGTAGGCGGCGTGCAGCAGGCGGTGGCCCTCGGTGACGTCGTGCTGCATCCCGGACAGGGTGCGGCGGATCTCACCGATCGATTCGTGGTCGAGATGGCCGCTGCGGCCGCGGTCCAGTAGCCGACGGGCCTCGCTGAGCCGGGTGGAGGCCTGGTCGAGGTAGGTCTGACCGCGCTGGTCGTCCCCGTCCGTCAGGTAGTTGAGCCTGAAGTCCTCGATGCCGCGTTTCAGGCCGTACAGCGAGTCGCCGGGCAGGGCGTCGGAGCTGGCGGCGGCGACCCCGCCGAAGGCCCCGGCGGCCACGCCGACGCTGAGCCCGCCCGCGGCGAGCCCCTTGGTCAGTCTGGAACGCGGGCGGAGCTTGCCCAGCGGGCTGGCCCGGTGCGCGCCCTTGGCCCGGTGGGAGCGCTGTTCCGGTACGGACGCGTCCACCGCCCCGGTCCCCTCCTGGAGCATGGCCTCCATCGCGGCCACCAGCTGGGCGCGCTGGACGACCTTGACCTCGGGGTCGAGCTGTGGCTTCGGCAGCGCGCCGAGATCCGCCGCCAGGGCCAGCAGCGGGCCCTGTTCGGTGCGTTCCTCGGCGGTCGGCGGCGACTGCGCCGCTGCTGCTGACTGCTCGGCCGCCGTGTCCTGGCCGGACTGCTCCTCCAGGGCCTGGGCGAAGGCGTTCGCCCGCCGGTGCGCCGATACGTTCGCGATCACTGGCGGCACCTCCTCTCGTCATGACGGTCGACTCCCCAGGGGGTCCTGAGGGTTGCACGCCCACGAGCACTTCACACGATCGAGCGATCAGGGTCGGCCAGGACGTGACCACAGGGAGCCTGTATCCCGCACAACGACTGGCGCGGCACTTGGGTTACGGACGGCGGATGATCGGCTCGGAAAGGCAACGAGCTTTCACGAAGAGTGAGTTGACGGTCGCCCTCGGTGGCGTGCCCGGGGCGCTCACTCAGCGCGCGTCGTCCGGCAGCAGCCGGGCGAGGGTGCGTACCGCGCGGTACTGCAGGGTCTTGATCGCGCCCTCGTTCTTGCCCATCACCCGGGCGGTCTCGGCGACCGAGAGCCCCTGGAGGAAGCGGAGCGTGACGCACTCCTGCTGCTGCGGGTTGAGCCGGCGCACGGCGTCCAGGAGGGCGGCGTTCGACAGGGACTCCAGCACGGAGTCCTCCGGGGAGCGCTCGACCTCGTTGGCGTCCAGCATCTCGCCGGTGGTGACCTCGAGGCGGAAGCGGCTGGACTTGAAGTGGTCGGCGACGAGGTTCCGCGCGATCGTCACCAGCCAGGCCCCGAAGTCCCGGCCCTGCCAGGTGAAGGTGCCGATCCTTCTGAGGGCCCGCAGAAAGGTCTCGCTCGTGAGGTCCTCGGCGGTCGCCCGGCCGCCCACGCGGTAGTAGATGTAGCGGTAGACGGTGTCGCTGTACTGGTCGTAGAGGCGTCCGAAGGCTTCGGCCTCGCCCGCCTGGGCGCGTTCGACCAGGTCCATCATGCGGGCGCTGTCGCTGTCCGCGGCGGGACGGCGGGCGGTGGGGGCGCCGCCGGCGCGCCCACGTCTGCCGACCGCGGCGCCGCCGTCGGCCAGTGCGTAGCACGGGCCGACGGGCGCGGCGGCGGCGAAGGCGGGGACGGTGTACGCGGTGGGGACGAAGCCGCGCAGCGTCTCTTTGACCGTTGCGACCGTTGCGCGCAGCGTAGCCAGGCCCGAGGCGTCAACCCCGACGTGTGGGTACACGGGACTCCCAGAGGCAGAGCTTTCATCACGTGCAGTGCGGGACCGTTCACCCGTCGTAGCGACGGAGGGGTACCGGATTGCGTCTGAGGAGAATAACGCTTCGTGCAGGCACTGCTACACCGAGTTGCTCAAATCATCGATTGCGTCGCTTCTGTAACCGGTTGACGCCCTATCACGAGCCACAGAGTGATCGATTGTTGAACGGAAAGAGGCGATTTTCGGCGAAGTACGGGGCGAGTTGAAGTGGCCGCGGCATAATTCGTGCGCGCGGGAAGGTGGCCGCGAAGGGGCCCGGGAGGGCGCGGGGAACCGCGCGGGGCGGCGAAATCGGGCCCGCGTGTGCAGTCGTGGCGGACCGTCGCAAGCAGTCGTGGCGGACCCGCGCCGACGGTCGGGCGGATCCGCGCCGACGGTCGTGGCGGATCCGCGAGAGGGCGCGGCGGATCCGCGCCGCCGGTCAGGGCGGATGTGTATGCGTCAGTCCCGGCGGACTCGTGGACGAGAGGGCGTGGCCGGGCCGTGCGTGGCGGTGGCCGGTGGTCTCCGGGTGCCGTTCTCGGCGTCCGCGCCCGCGTGTCTCCGCGCCCGCGCCCGTGTCCGCGCCCGCGTGGTGCTAGCGGCGCCGTCGGCTCAGGGCGATCGCCGCCGCGGTGCCGCCGGCGACCGCGCCGACGCCGGCCGCCGCCGGGATGCCCACCTTGGCCGCCTTGCGGCCGGTGCGGTAGTCGCGCAGGCGCCAGTCCTTCTCGCGGGCGTGCCTGCGCAGCTTGGCGTCCGGGTTGATCGCGTAGGGGTGGCCGACCAGGGACAGCATGGGGATGTCGTTGTGGCTGTCGCTGTAGGCCGCGCAGCGCGAGAGGTCCAGCCCCTCCGCCGCGGCCAGGGCGCGGACCGCCTCCGCCTTCGCCGGGCCGTGCAGCGGCTCGCCCACGAGCTTGCCGGTGTAGACGCCGTCGACCGACTCCGCGACCGTGCCGAGCGCGCCGGTCAGTCCCAGGCGGCGGGCGATGACCTGGGCGATCTCCACCGGGGCGGCGGTGACCAGCCACACCTTCTGGCCCGCGTCCAGATGGGCCTGGGCCAGGGCGCGGGTGCCGGGCCAGATGCGGTCGGCCATGTACTCGTCGTAGATCTCCTCGCCGATCGTCTCCAGCTCGGCGACCCGGTGGCCCTTGACGATGGACAGGGCCGAGTCACGGGCGTCCTGCATGTGCTCGGGGTCCTCGACGCCGGCCAGCCGGAACCACGCCTGCTGCCAGGCGAACCTGGCCAGGTCGCGCGTCTCGAAGAACTTCCGCTTGTACAGGCCCCGGCCGAAGTGGAACAGGGCGGCGCCCTGCATCACGGTGTTGTCGAGGTCGAAGAACGCGGCCGCCCGGTCGTCGCCGAACACCGGGAACACCGGTTCCGCCACGGCGACCTGCCGGGTCTCCTGCGCCTCCTGCGAGGACTTGCGGGCGGCCTCCGCCGAGGCCTCGCCTGCCAACACGCTCCGCGCCGTGGCGGAGCGCCTACGGGGAGTGAGCCATCCGAGAGCGGCCATGTCGTGAGCATAGCCAGTTCGGCCGGTGCTTCCGGAGTCCGGAGGTTGGCGCGGTGTGAACTCTCCGCGACCGCGCCGTTAAGGAAGTGCCCGGAAACGACCGTGGCGGTGGCGGCGGAAGCGCGAGAATGGCCGGTATGAGTCCCCTCTTCCGACGTAAGGCCGAGCCGCGCGAGCGGCTGGTGACACTCGTCCGCAGGCCCGGCTGCCATCTGTGCGACGACGCCGAGCTGGTGGTCGGCAAGGTCTGCGGCGATCTCGGCGTGTCCTGGGAGCAGAAGGACATCACCGAGGACCAGGCCCTGCACGACCGGTACTGGGAGCAGATCCCGGTCGTACTGATCGACGGTGAACAGCACACCTTCTGGCGCGTGAACGAGCAGCGACTGCGCCGTGCACTGACCGAGTAGTCCAAACCGGCCTGAAAGTCGCTTAGGATCGACGGCGGTTTGGTCTCGGGGGCGGGATTCGTGAGGAGAGTGTGCGGTTTTGCCCCCAGTAACGAAGGAGCGGCGGTCCGTATGCGCCGGTTCCCGTCGATGGCACAGCAGGTGCGTGACCCCGGTCACTTCTGCCGGGCAAATCGGACACCATCTTTGTGCACGCGTTCACAAAGACATAGCCTGCTGTCGACGGGGCGGTCTGGGGACGTATGACCGCCTGCAGCCCCGCTCTACCCGCAGGAGCACCGTGGCAACTGGCCGAACACACCGACCGGCGAGCCGTAGCCGAGGGATTCCCGAGGCCACCGTCGCCCGGCTTCCGCTGTACCTCCGCGCACTGACCGCACTGTCGGAGCGCTCGGTCCCCACGGTCTCCTCCGAGGAGCTGGCCGCGGCGGCGGGCGTCAACTCCGCCAAGCTGCGCAAGGACTTCTCCTACCTGGGCTCGTACGGAACCCGCGGTGTCGGCTACGACGTGGAGTATCTCGTCTACCAGATCTCCCGCGAACTCGGCCTGACCCAGGACTGGCCGGTTGTCATCGTCGGTATCGGCAACCTCGGCGCGGCGCTCGCCAATTACGGCGGGTTCGCCTCCCGTGGTTTCCGGGTCGCCGCCCTCATCGACGCCGACCCGGCGATGGCCGGCAAGCCGGTCGCGGGCATCCCGGTGCAGCACACCGACGAGCTCGAGAAGATCATCAAGGACAACGGCGTCTCGATCGGCGTGATCGCGACTCCCGCCGGTGCCGCCCAGCAGGTCTGCGACCGGCTCGTGGCCGCCGGAGTCACCTCGATCCTGAACTTCGCGCCGACCGTGCTGACCGTCCCGGACGGCGTCGACGTGCGCAAGGTCGACCTCTCCATCGAGCTGCAGATCCTCGCCTTCCACGAGCAGCGCAAGGCCGGTGAGGAGAGCGCGGCCGGCGAGGGCGCGCCCACCGCCGCCGCCACCCGCGACGAATCCGCCGACCAGGGGCCCGACGGGGACGTACCCGCCGTGATGCCGGCATGAGTCTCCTCGTCGTAGGCCTCAGCCATCGCAGCGCCCCGGTCAGCGTGCTGGAGCGGGCCGCGCTGAACGCGGACGCGCAGACCAAGCTGCTGCAGGACACGGTCGCCGCCGAGCCCGCCACCGAGGCCGCGGTGCTCGCCACCTGCAACCGCATCGAGCTGTACGCGGACGTGGACAAGTTCCACGCCGGTGTCGCCGAGCTGTCCACCCTGCTCGCCCAGCACAGCGGGCTCGGCCTGGAGGAACTGACCCCCTACCTCTACGTGCACTACGAGGACCGGGCCGTCCACCACCTGTTCTCGGTGGCCTGCGGTCTCGACTCGATGGTCGTCGGCGAGGGGCAGATCCTCGGCCAGATCAAGGACTCCCTGGCCAGGGCGCAGGACCTGCACACCGCCGGGCGGCTGCTGAACGACCTGTTCCAGCAGGCCCTGCGGGTCGGCAAGCGTGCCCACGCCGAGACCGGCATCGACCGCGCCGGACAGTCACTGGTCACCTTCGGCCTCGAGCAGCTGGCCGCGGGCGGTGACGTGCGGGAATGGGCGACCGGCCGCACGGCGCTGGTCATAGGCGCCGGGTCGATGTCGTCCCTGGCCGCCGCCACCCTCGCGCGGGCCGGGGCCGGCGAGATCGTCGTCGCCAACCGCACCTTCGAGCGCGCCGAGCGCCTCGCACTGCTGATCCAGGAGCAGTACGGAGCACGCCTGACCGAGGGCGACGGCACGGCGGTGACGGCCCGCGCGGTACGGATGGACGCCGTGCCGGACGAGCTGACACGTGCCGACGTCGTCGTCTCCTGTACCGGGGCGACCGGCCTGGTGCTCACGGCGGACGCGGTCGCGCACGCGGTCGAGGGCCGCACCGGGCAGCCCGCCGAGATCGCCGAGAGCGCACCGGCGAGCGCACAGCCGAAGGCGCCGCAGCCGGCCGGCGGCGCCGGCAACGACGACAACTGCCCCCTCGACCTGGCCGCCGTACAGCCGGGCTTCTCCGTCATGGGCGAGGCCGCCGTGGCCGGCCTGGACGCGGCCACGCTGGAGCAGCACGCGGCCTGGGTCGCCGGCGGGACGCTGGACCGCCGGGACCGCCGTACGCCCGAGGCGGACGCCGAGCTGATCACCGCGCTCGCCGCGACCGCCGCCACCATCGGCCGTGTCCCGGAGCGGCGCAGGCCCGAACCCGTCGCCGTGATCCCGCGCCCGGCGCCCTCCGTCTTCCTCCTCGACCTGGCCATGCCCCGCGACATCGACGCGGCCGTGCACCGGCTGGCCGGGGTGCGCCTGGTGGACATCGAGTCGCTGGCGGAAGCCTCGGCCGACGCGCCGATGGCGGCCGACGTGGACCAGGTCCGGCGTATCGTCTCCGACGAGGTCGCGGCCTTCGGTGCGGCACAGCGGGCGGCGCACATCACGCCGACCGTGGTCGCGCTGCGCACCATGGCCGCCGACGTCGTCGCCGGTGAGATCGCACGGCTCGACGGGCGCCTGCCCGACCTGGACGAGCGCCAGCGCGGCGAGATCCGGCAGGCCGTGCACCGGGTCGTCGACAAGCTGCTGCACGCGCCGACCGTACGGGTCAAGCAGCTCGCGGCCGAGCCCGGCGGCGCCGGGTACGCGGACGCGCTGCGCACCCTGTTCGACCTCGACCCCGAGACGGTCGCCGCCGTCTCACGGGCCGGGGACAGCACGGAGGAGAAGGACCGACCGGCATGACTGAGAAGGCACTGCGACTGGGGACCAGGCGGAGCAAGCTCGCCATGGCCCAGTCCGGGCAGGTGGCGAGGACCGTCCAGCAGGTGACCGGGCGGCCCGTCGAGCTGGTCGAGATCACCACGTACGGCGACACCTCCCGCGAGCAGCTGGCGCAGATCGGCGGCACCGGCGTCTTCGTGACGGCGCTGCGCGACGCACTGGTCCGCGGCGAGGTCGACTTCGCGGTTCATTCGCTCAAGGACCTCCCGACCACCCAGCCCGGGGAACTGGTCCTGGCCGCCGTACCGCCGCGCGAGGACCCGCGGGACGTGGTCGTCGCGCGCGACGCGCTCAAGTTCACCGACCTGCCGCGCGGGGCCCGGATCGGAACCGGCTCCCCCCGCCGCATGGCGCAGCTGAACGCGTACGCCCGGACCCACGGCATGGACATCGAGACGGTCCCGATCCGCGGCAACGTCGACACCCGGATCGGGTACGTCCACGGTGGCGAGCTGGACGCGGTCGTCCTGGCCGCCGCCGGACTGAACCGGATCGGCCGGATCGACGAAGTGACCGACTTCCTGTCGGTCGACACGGTTTTGCCCGCCCCCGGCCAGGGGGCCCTGGCGATCGAGTGCAGGGCGGGGAACACCGCCCAAGACACTGCCCTCATCGCGGCGCTCGGCGAACTCGACGACCCGTACACTCGGGCCGCCGTGACCGCCGAACGGTCACTGCTCGCCGCCCTGGAGGCCGGTTGCAGCGCCCCTGTGGGTGCGCTGGCCGACCTTCCCCCACTCTCGGCTCCGTTCGAGCGGGGGGACCCCCAGGCCGAGCAGGTTGTCAAGGAAATGCGCCTGCGCGGCGTCGTCGGCACGACCGACGGCACCCGCATGGTGCAGCTGTCCACCACCGGTCCCGTGCCCCAGACGCACGACCAGGCATCGGCACTCGGGCGCGAACTCGCCACCGAGATGCTCGCCCAGGGCGCGGCCGGTCTGATGGGGGAGCGAGCACAGTGAGCCCCACCACTCTTCCCGCCGGCCTCGAACACGGTCACGTCACCTTCCTCGGTGCCGGACCCGGGGATCCGGGACTGCTGACTCTGCGCGCCGTGGAGGCGCTGTCGACCGCGGACGTCCTGGTCGCCGAGCACGAGGTGCTCGACGTGATCCGGACGCACGCCCGACAGGGCGTCTCCGTCGTGCCGATGGACGCGGACTCCTCCTCGGTGTCACCGCCGGGCACGGGCACGCCCCAGCTGACGGTCGTCGACGGCACGTCAACACCCGTCGCCGCCCCGGCTGCTGCTCGGGATGCCGCTCATCTTGTCATGCAGGCCGCGCGAGGCGGCAGGCGGGTCGTCCGGGCGGTGTCCGGGGACCCGGGACTTGATACGTACGCGGCCGAGGAAATGCTCGCCTGCGCCGCCGCCGGTGTGCCCTTCGAGGTCGTACCGGGTGTGGCGGCCGCGGTCGGTGTGCCGGCGTACGCCGGTGTCCCGCTGCGGGACCGGCAGGGAGCGGACGTCCGGTTCGTGGACGCCCGCACCGCCTCCGACCGCTGCTGGACGGAGGTGGGCGCCTCGGACGGCACGGTCGTCGTCTCCGCGACGCTGGACTCCGTGGCGGCCGCGGCCGGTGAGCTGGTGGCGGCGGGCCGCAAGCCGGACACGCCGCTGACGGTCACGGTCGCCGGTACGACGACCCGTCAGCGCACCTGGACGGCGACGCTCGGCACGATCGCGCAGACCCTGAAGCAGGCGAAGGTGCTGCCCTCCCCCGAGGGCGGCCGGCCGGTGATAGCCGTGGTCGGCGAGCGCTCCGCCGCCGCCCAGCGTGACCAGTTGTCGTGGTTCGAGTCCAAGCCGCTGTTCGGCTGGAAGGTGCTCGTGCCGCGGACGAAGGAGCAGGCGGCGTCGCTCTCCGACCAGCTGCGGTCCTACGGAGCGGTGCCGCACGAGGTCCCCACCATCGCGGTGGAGCCCCCGCGCACCCCGCAGCAGATGGAACGGGCCGTCAAGGGCCTGGTGACCGGCCGTTACGAGTGGATCGCCTTCACCTCGGTGAACGCGGTCAAGGCGGTACGCGAGAAGTTCGAGGAGTACGGCCTCGACGCCCGTGCCTTCGCGGGCATCAAGGTGGCCGCGGTGGGCGAGCAGACGGCCAAGGCGCTGATCGCCTTCGGCGTGAAGCCCGATCTGGTGCCGAGCGGTGAGCAGTCGGCCGCGGGCCTGCTGGAGGACTGGCCGCCCTACGACCCGGTCTTCGACCCGATCGACCGCGTCTTCCTGCCCCGCGCGGACATCGCCACGGAGACCCTGGTCGCCGGTCTGATCGAACTCGGCTGGGAGGTCGACGACGTCACGGCCTACCGGACGGTGCGCGCCTCGCCGCCGCCGGCCGAGACGCGGGAGGCGATCAAGGGCGGCGGCTTCGACGCGGTGCTCTTCACGTCGTCGTCCACGGTCCGGAACCTGGTCGGCATCGCCGGCAAGCCGCACAACGTCACGGTGATCGCGTGCATCGGCCCGGCCACGGCGAAGACGGCCGAGGAGCACGGGCTGCGGGTGGACGTCATGGCTCCCGAGCCGTCCGTGCACAGGCTGGCGGAGGCACTGGCCGACTTCGGCCTGAAGCGGCGGGCCGCGGCCCTGGAGGCCGGCGACCCGGTGACCCGGCCGAGCGAACGCCGGCCGGGGGCGCGAAGGCGCCGCTCCACGACGTAGTCCCGCTCAGCGGTTTACGGGGCAACTCCGACGCCCCGCCGTCCCTGCACTGGGGAGACGGCGGGGCGTTCGCGTGGGGCACGCACCCCCCAGAGGGCCAGTTGTGATCCACAGGAATGTGCCCTCGCAGCCGTGGTCGGATGCGAGGGCACCGTCGATCGTGGGTCAGCGCTGTGAGGCGTACGGCAGGAAGGTCGCCCAGGCCCTGGGGGTGAGGGCGAGGCGGGGGCCGGTGGGGTTCTTGGAGTCGCGGACGAGGATCTGGTCGGGGATGGTCGCCACTTCGACGCAGTCGGGGCCCTCGTCCGTGCTGTAGCTGCTCTTTATCCACTCCAGCTTCATGTCTCTCCCAGCACCTTCTCGATGAGGACCGTCGACTCCCGTGGGTCGAGAGCCTGTGCCCGGATGATCCGATAACGCATATCGAGTAGCTGCACCTCTTTCGGATCGACGATCACTCGGCTGTACGGACCGCGGCCACCGGGCCGGCCGAGTGCGGCTACGGCCTGCTACTGGTCGCGGAGTTGGCGGACCGCTGGGGGGTGTGGCAGGGGCCGGTGCCGTGCAAGACGGTGTGGGCCGAGATCGATACGGCCGGGCCATCGGCGCACCTCGCACCGGAGCCGGGAAATGCGTGACGCGGTGGCACCGCGGCCGGGGCTTCGGGCCGTAAAAGACCAAAGAACCCGGGAAAAAAACCAACCAACCAAACCAAACCCCGCGTAGGTCACCCGGGCGGGTGAATGCGGTTGATCTGGCTGGCGCGTCGGCGCCTCGGGCGTGCAGTCTCACCCCGAGGCATATGCGCTTCACCACGCCACAAGTCCACACATGCATCGGCCCCCGCCGGGACGGCAATCCCAGTGCGAGGGCCTGACCAACGAGGAAGAACGGACCTTCCCCATGGCTGAGAAGAAGCCTAACGCCGCCCCGCGCCCGATTCAGGGTGTTCGAGCATCCACCACCCCCTCCGGTGTCATCCACGTACGCACGTACCACTCCGGCCGGTACGTGGTCGTCGGCAACCACCTCGCCCAGCACCGCGAACTGTCCCTGACCGCCATCGGCCTGGCGACCCACATCCTGTCGGTGCCCGAGGGCACGCCGGTCGACATCCGCACTCTCGCCGACCGCTTCCCGGAAGGGCGGGAGCGGATCGCGTCGGCGCTGCGCGAGCTGGAGGCGCACGGCTATCTGGAGCGGATTCGCGAGCACACGGAGTCGGGTCGTCTGGTGACGCGGACGTACGTCCACCACACACCTGCTCCTGCCGCAGATGCCGGTTCTCCCACACCGCTTCGCCTCGCCGGGCGCCCGCCCCGTATCCATGACCGTCGGCCCATGGCAGGTGCGGACGTCCAGGCAGCGCCCGAGGAGGACGACCAAGTCCCTCCCCGGCAGCCGCCCGAGCCCGAACCGCCCGCGCAGAGGCCCACGCCGACGCCCACGGCGAGCGGACCACGCGACCCCCGGTATGACCGGGCCGCAGCCCTCCTCGCGGGCCTGCGCCGTACCGACCACCGCCTCATCCTCTCCCAGCGGCAGGTGGACCGACTCGCTCCCGCCGTCGCCGCGTGGTTCGAGGTGGGGGCCACGGAGGCCGCTGTTCACCACGCCTTGAGCGCCGGTCTTCCCGTGCACATGCCGCACCCGGCCGGTGTGCTCGCTTATCGGCTCGACGCGATGCGGCCGGTACCGCTTCCCCCGGGCCCCGTAGCCTCGCCGTCCACCGCGAAGCCGGTCGGGGCCGGCGGTCGGTCCGCCCCCCTGCAGAACTGCGACGGCTGCGATCGCGCCTTCCGCGCCCCACACCCCGGCCGCTGCCGTGACTGCCGCACCGCTTGGACGGTGCCGGAGGAGCGTGTGTGCGTTGCGTGAGCCTGTTGAGCGGCAGGCGGGTGTCGGTGGTGTTCGCCTGCCGCTCGTGGAGGTCAGGCCCCCGTACCGCCCGCATAGTCGCCGTTGAACGTCGTCTCGACCGTCTGGGCGACCGGCTGGGCCACGCCCGTGCCGGTCAGGATGATGCCCAGCTCGCGGTTGTTGCTGAGCGAGTTGCTGCTGATGTTCATGGAGCCCGCCTCCACCTCCTGGGTGGACAGGCCGTAGTCGGCGACCATCGCCTTGGCGTGGATGTAGAAGCCGTTGGGGTCGGAGTAGCCGACGACGGTGCCGCCGGCGGCTTTGACGGCGGAGACCTCGCTGGAGTAGCTGGAGGGGTTCTCCAGGACCACGCGGACCTTCACGCCGGCCTTGGCGCGGGCGACGATCGCGTTGACCACCGTGCTGTCGCTGAACTCCAGTTCCTCCACGTCCAACGTCTTGGTCGCGGAGTTGATGAAGGACACCAGGCGGTTGCGGGAGTCGGTGGGGGACCACAGCAGGTGGTCACCGTCGGTGGGGGTGACGGACGTCGCCGTGTAGTCGGCGTTGAAGACCTTCTCGATGGCGGCGACGTCGCGGGTGTCGTCGGTGAAGACGCCGTAGTCCCGGCTGGTCGTGTAGTACTGGGACGTCAGATTGCCCGTCATGACCAGGGACTTGACGCCGTCCACCGTGATCGTCTTCTGATGGGTGTAGACGAAGGCCGAGGACGACCAGACCACGCCTATGCCCGCGTTCTTCAGGGACGTGTACGCCGGGTTGTCGGCGCTCTGGTGCTGGCGGTCGAGGATGACCCGGACCGTGACGCCCTTGTTCTTCAGGGCTATGAGGTCGTTGACGGCTGTGGTGTCCTCCAGCTCGTACATGGTCATGTCGAGCGTGCTGGTGGCCGAGTTGACGAAGTCGTAGATCGTGGGCTGGCTGCCGGTCTGGGAGAAGGCGAACGCCGAGTAGCTCGCGGCGTTCGCGGGTACGGCGGTGACGGCGACGGCGGTGCCGGCGGCGACGACGACGGCCGCACGGGTGAGGGCCTTCCGCAGCATGCGTGACTCCTGGGGTGAGCACCGGGAGGGGGTGGCGCGTACATGACACCACGCGCGTAGAACGCTGGGGAGGACGGAGGATCCAGGGATGCCCAGGGGAGCGCAAAGACTTCGTATCCGCGCGCCGTTATGCCCGCGAATGGCGTGAATGGGCTGTCTGTGGACTCCCTATGGGCCCGTCACCGGGCTGACTGTGACTCCCGTCACCGGGCCGACAGGGCGTCGGCAAAGGAGGGGGCGCGGCGGGCGTAGCGTAGAACGCATGACGAAGTACGGATCCTTTCCCGGTACGCGTCCCCGGCGGCTGCGCACCTCGCCCGTCATGCGCCGCATGGTCGCCGAGACGCGGCTGCACCCGGCCGACTTCATCCTCCCGGCGTTCGTCCGGGAGGGCGTGAGCGAGCCCGTGTCGATCGCCGCCATGCCCGGGGTCGTGCAGCACACCCGGGACAGCCTGAAGAAGGCCGCGCTGGAGGCCGTGGAGGCCGGGATCTCCGGGATCATGCTCTTCGGCGTGCCGGAGGAGTCCAAGAAGGACGCCCAGGGCACCGTAGGCACCGATCCGGACGGGATCCTTCAGGTCGCGCTGCGCGATGTGCGGGCCGAGGTCGGCGACGACCTGCTCGTCATGGCCGACCTGTGCCTGGACGAGTTCACCGACCACGGGCACTGCGGCGTGCTGGACGCCGAGGGGCGGGTCGACAACGACGCCACCCTCGAGCGGTACGCCGAGATGGCTCAGGTGCAGGCCGACGCCGGCGCCCATGTCGTGGGCCCCAGCGGCATGATGGACGGGCAGATCGGCGTCATCCGCGACGCGCTCGACCAGATCGGCCGCGAGGACGTGGCGATCCTCGCCTACACCGCCAAGTACTCCTCGGCCTTCTACGGCCCGTTCCGCGAGGCCGTCGCCTCTTCGCTGCGGGGCGACCGCAAGACCTACCAGCAGGACCCCGCCAACTGGCGCGAGTCCCTGCGGGAGCTGGAACAGGACCTCGCCGAGGGCGCCGACATGGTGATGGTCAAGCCGGCCGGACCCTACCTGGACGTCCTGGCCCGGGTCGCGGACAGCGTGGACGTCCCGGTCGCCGCCTACCAGATCTCCGGCGAGTACTCGATGATCGAGGCCGCCGCCGAGAAGGGCTGGATCGACCGGGACCGGGCCGTCTTCGAGACCCTGACCGGCATCAAGCGAGCCGGGGCGCGGAACATCCTCACCTACTGGGCGACCGAGGTGGCCCAGAAGCTGCGCTGAGCGCCGCCCGGCCGTGCCGAGCGGCGCCCCGGGGCTCACCAGCCGAGCGCGTCGGCGGCGTTCTGCTGCCAGTACGTCACATCGAGCGAGCTGTCGTACCAGACGCCCTTGGCCGGCAGGGACGGGGTCGCGACGGGGCCGCCGCCGCTGTTCGGTGTGCGGCCCTGGAAACCGACCGTCAGCTTGTGGCCGGTCATGCCGCCGCTGCCGCTGCCGTCGGCGGCCGACAGCAGGACACCCGCGTAGCCGGACTCGCCGGGAGCCAGGCTCACCACGGCCTGGGGCTGGGTCTCCTCGGCCGCCTGCGGCACCCACTGCATCTCGTCGAAGCGCACGATCGGGTAGTACGTCAGCTGACAGGTCCTGCCGCCGGTGTTGGTGACCGTCAGCAGCATGTGGTTGAGGGGCCGGGACACCGGCTTCGCGCTGACCGTCGTGTTGGAGCCGTTGCAGAGAACGAACGACCGGCCCTGGCCGGAGGAGGAGCCGGACGCCTTCGCGGTGCCGGTGGTGCCGGAGCCCCTGCCCGACGCGGAGCCGCTCCCCGAACCGTTCTTCGCGCCGGTCGTGCCCGCCGTGCCGCTCGTGCCCGTGGAGCCGGCGGAGCCCGTCCCGCGGTCGGCCGCGGGCCTCGCGGCCGTACCGGCGGACGCGGCGGCCGACGAGGTGGACACGGGCGAGGCCCCTTCGTCCTTCGTTCCCGTTCCGCCGCCGCACGCCGTCAGCGCGAGGGCGGCGAGGGACACGCCGGTGGCGGCGAGCAGGGAGGTACGGCGTGTACGCATGTCGGATCCTTCTTGTGCGAGTCGATGGGGCCGCCGGGCCGCATCGACCGTCGTCGGGAGCGGCGTGCTCGGCTGTCCACAGCCTGTGGGACGATCCGTCCCGTCCGCCACGGCCGGCGGGTGATCAGGGACGCTGGAACGCTGATACCGGCTCTGAGCTGGGAAGACGTGCCGTCCATGGAACGGGGGAATGGAACGGAAGGTGGGGGAAAGGGTGTCGGAAGGCACTACGGGTGACCTCTTCGCGGCGCTGCTGCGGGAGTTGAAGGACCGTTCGGGACTCAGCTACGGCACGCTCGCCAAGCGGCTCCACACGAGCACCTCGACGCTGCACCGCTACGTCAACGGGGACGCCGTACCGGCGGACTACGCACCGGTGGAGCGGCTGGCCCGCATCTGCCGGGCCAGTCCGGAGGAACTGGTCGAGCTGCACCGCCGGTGGGTGCTGGCGGATGCGATGCGCGGGCGCAGGACGGACGCCCAGACCCGGCCGGTCACGGAACCGGCCGATCGTCCGCCGGGTCCCGAAGGGGTGGCCGGGCCGGGCTCGAAGACGTCGGCCGACGGTCCGGGTCCGCAGACGGCGGCTCACGGTCCGGCGTCGGAAGGTCCGGCCGGCGCGCCTGTGCCGGGAACGCCGGCTGACGATCTGGCCCCGGAAACCCCGGCCGGCGCGCCCGTGCCGGGAACGGCGGCCGGCGGTCCGGGTCCGGAGACGCCGACCGTGCGCGCGTCGGCGGCGGGGGCGGCCGTGCCCGGGCCGGCGGACGTCTCCCCGGCGCCGGGCCACGGACCGGAGGCGGGAGCGGCAGCCGAGCGCAAGGGCTTGGTGGGGGCTGCGGGTGGCCGTCGGCGTAGTCGGGCCGTGCTCGTCGGCGGTGTCGCCGTCGCCGCCGTCCTCGGTGCCGTCGCGCTGGCCGCGGGCCTTCCCTCCGGCGACTCGGCCGACGGCGGGGGCGAACCCCTCGGGGCGGGTGGAGCGGCCCGGGTGCCGGACCGGGCGTCGGGCCCCGGGCAGGCCTCGGTGCCGCCGAGCCGCACCGGCTCGCCGTCGGCGTCCCCGTCCGCCTCCGCGCCGCTGTCGGCCTCGGCCTCCGCGCCCGCGGTGGGCGAGCCGAAGCCGGGCGGCGGGCACGGCGCCTCGCCGGGCGGCGCTGCCGCCGCCGCTCCGCTGACCGTCTCCACCGACCCGTACACCTGGGCCAGTCCGTGCACAGCGCGCTATCTGATCGACCGGTCCCCGGCACGGGTCGCCCCGCCGCCGACCGAGTCCGATGCGACGGCCTGGGTGGCCGCGCACGGCGCCGTCTCCTCCGGAAAGCAGAACGTCACGCTCACCGTCCAGGGGACCGGGGACGAGACCGTGGTGATCAAGCGCATGGCGGTCGTCACGGCCGCCAAGCGTGCCCCGCTCGCCTGGAACGACTACGCCATGGGCTACCCCGGCGTCGGCTGCGGCGGCGGCGTGCCCACCCGCTCCTTCACCGTCGCCCTCGACGCGGCCCGCCCGGCCGTCGTACCCGAGGCGGGACACCGCGACTTCCCGTTCAAGGTGAGCGAGTCCGACCCCGAGGAGTTCCACGTCGAGGCCGCCGCCTCCGCGTACGACGTGAGCTGGTACCTGGAGCTGGCCTGGTCCAGCGGCTCACGCCAGGGCGTGCTGCGGGTCGGCGACCACGGCAGGCCGTTCCAGACGAGCGGCGCCGCCGGCCGCCCGGCGTACGAGTTCCCGCTCGGCGGCTCGGGATGGGTCAAGGAGGGCACGACCGTGCCCTGAACGACCACGCCCCGGGCCGCCCGGCGTCGCCTCGCCACGGTGCCGGTGCCCACCCGCTCCCGCACCGCCGTCCTCGAACGCGGCCATCGGGTCACCGGGCCGGTGGCCGGGGTCAGTCCCACCAGAAGGTCCAAGTGGTCTGCCCCACAAGGTCCTTCGCGTACCCGCGCAGCGTGTCGTGGTCACCCTGCAGGATGTTGTCGGGGCAGAACGCGAAGTGCTCCGCCGCCACGGCCTCGGCTTCCGCGAGGCCGGCCGGCGGGGCCGCCACGGACACGACGAGGGTGTCCAGGCCGAGGGCCACGACCCGGATCCCGAACCGGTCCTCCCAGGAGCGCAGCACCGCGCAGAGCCGGGCGACGTCGTCCTCGTAGTTCACCGGGCCGCTCCAGCCGATCGCGGCCGGTATGTCGGCGGAGCGGCGGGCCGGGACCAGGGCGAGGTGCGGCTGCTCGACGTACGAGTCCGGGTCGTCCTGCAGCGCGTCGGCCACCTGCGCGGCACGGGTGTCCGGGTCGGCCACGAGGACGCCGCCCGGGGCCAGACCGGGCCAGTCGGGTCCGAACGGCTCGATCTCCTCCGCGATGTCGCCGTCTGCCGTCTCCTCCTCCCAGTACTCCGCGAGGACGTCGTCGGCGTCGTGGTCCCCGGGGTACGAGGTCTCCCCGGGCAGCAGTCCCCAGTCCTCCGGGCCGCCCTGGGAGTCGTCCAGGTCCACCAGCACCGGAAGCAGGCCGACACGGGCCGCCGGCGCGCCCAGCGCCTTCCACGTGCCCGGCGCGGCCGCCTTCTCCGCATGCCACAGCAGTGGTTCTTGCCACGGGCCGTCGTCGGTGGTGTCGATCAGCTTGCCGGGCGGGAGCCGCAGTCCGAGGGAACGCCCGCTGGGGTCACCGGCCAGCTCGGGCAGCGGGTTGGGAAGAGTCGCCATGGACGTGACTGTAGGGGCAGCCACTGACAGTGGCTGCCCCGCCTCGGGTCCGGCCGGGGCCGCTCACCGGCAGTGCGCCGGGTACGGGTCCGGCCGGGGCCGCTCACCGGCAGTGCGCCGGCTACGGGCCCGGCCGGGACCGGCCACCGGCAGCGCGTCGGCTTCGAGGCACCGAGGCCGACCGTCGTGCGACGTTCGGGGCGCACCCCCCACCCGGCGAACTCGGATGGGGGGCGCGCTTCTTCCGGCTCAGACGAGGGTGGTCACGCAGAACGGGTGGCCCGCGGGATCGAGCAGGACGCGCCAGCGGTCGGGGGACGGCTGGAAGTCCGGCTTCCGGGCGCCGAGGGCCAGCAGCCGGGCCTCCGCGGCCTCCAGGTCGTCGACGCCCAGCTCGATGTGCGCCTGCTTCTCCTGGGCCGGGTCCGGCCAGGTGGGCGGACGGTAGTCGGCCAGGCGGTGGAAGCCGAGGCCGGCCGCGCCCTCCCGGCCGACCATGACGAAGTCGTCGGACGAGAAGAGGACCGGGAAGTCGAGCAGCTCGCCGTAGAAGCGGGCCAGTTGGGCCGGGTCGGCGCAGTCGAAGGTGACGGCGGCATAGCGGAACGCGGGCTTGGCGGTGGTCTCTGTGCTCATGGGCGGGACGCTAGGGCACGACCAGGACAGTTCCGGTCCTGGTCGTGGGAGCCGTGTGGAAAACTGCGCGACGTGATCAGTGCGTCCGCCCGCCTGCTGCGACTGCTCGCGCTGCTGGCCGCCCGGCCCTCCTGGACCTGCGCCGAACTCGCCGACCGGATGGACGTCACGGACCGCACGGTGCGCCGGGACGTCGCCAGGCTCCGGGAACTCGGCTACTGCGTCGACTCCGACGCGGGCCCCTGGGGCGGTTACCGGCTGCGTGCCGGTTCCCGGGTGCCGCCGCTGATCCTCGACGACGAGGAAGCCCTCGCCGTGGCCCTCGGGCTGCGGGAGGCGGCGCGCAGCGGTGCGCTCGGCGGCGACCAGGCCGCGCTCTCCGCGCTGCTGAAGCTGCGCCAGGTGCTGCCCCGGCGGATCGCGGAGCGGCTGGGGGAGTGGGACGAGGCCTTCGTGCGGCTGCCGGGGTCCGGAGAGCCGGGGCTCAGGCCCGGCATGCTGCTGGAACTGGCCGCCGCCTGCCGCGGGGGCGAACGCGCCCGGCTGGCGTACTGCGACGGACAGGGGACTTCCACGGTGCGGGACGTCGATCCGTACCGCCTCGTGCACACGGGACGGCGCTGGTACTTCGTCGCGCGGGACGTGGCCCGGGGGCAGTGGCGGACGTTCCGGGCCGACCGGGTCGAACGGCTGCGGCCGACCGGCCACCCGGTGGAGATCACCGACCCGCCCGACCCGGCGCTGCTGGTCTCCCGCAACATCGCGAACGGCCCCTATCCGCTGACCGCGACCGTCCGTCTCCCGGTGGCCGTGGACCGGGCGCTGCGGCTCGTCCCCGCGACCGTCGGCACGCACCGCGCCGACGGTCCCGGCGCCACTCTCGTCGACATCGGCGGACCCGACGCGGACGCCCTCGCCGGCTATCTCCTCGGCCTGGCGACCCCGCTGCGCGTCCTCGCTCCGGACTCCGTACGGCAGGCCCTGCTGCGCCGCGTCGAGGCCCTGCGACAGCACAACGCGGACGTGGACCCCGCCTGGCCCGCACGCTGAGGCACCACCGGCACCCGGCGAAGCCGCGGCCGACGACCGGCGATGCACCGGCACCCGGCGAACCACGACGGGCGACCGGCGATGCACCGGCGCCCGGCGAACCACCGCCGACGACCGGCGATGCACCGGCGCCCGGCGAACCACGACGGGTAACCGGCGACCACCGGCACCCGGCGAACCACCGCCGATGCACCGGCGCCCGGCGAACCATGACGGGTAACCGGCGACCACCGGCACCCGGCGAACCACCGCCGACGACCGGCGATGCACCGGCGCCCGGCGAACCACGACGGGCGACCGGCTATACACCGGCACCCGGCGAACCACGACGGACGACCGGCGACCACCGGCACCCGGCAAAACTCCGTTGCACAGCCGGCGCAGGCGCTCAGGTAGGTCGTCCGCCTGCGGGGCGGACGGGGAACGGCTCCGCCGGGTGGGTCCGTTGGGTCCGTTGGGTCCGGTGGGTCCCGTGGAGCCGTTCCCCGTCCCCCGGGTCAGCCCTGTCCGCGCAGCATCCTGGAGCGGATGCGGCGGTACAGCACCGTCCCGCCGAGCAGCGAGGCCACGCTCGCGGCGCCGGCCGTCCAGGTGCCGTCGATGCCGGTGCTGGCGAGGGTGCCCACCGGCCGCGGGCTCTCGACCGTGGGCGCCGGCTTCGGCACCGGGTGCTCCTTGGGCGGGGTGTGCGGCCGGGCCGGCGGCACGGCGCGGGGCGGCGGAGTGACCCGCGGCGGGGTCGGCGGAGCGGGCTCCTCGGGGCGGTCCGTCGAGGTGTTCGTGGACGTGTTCCCGAAGACGGGGTTGCCGATGCCCACGACGTCGACGGTGTTGCCGCTGACGTTCACCGGCAGGTCGACCGGCAACTGGATCCCGTTCCCCGACACCACGCCGGGGGAGTCCTTCGTGACGGCGACGGCGGTGGCCCCGCTCGACGCGGCGGGCCGGTCGCTCACGGCCGTGCCGCCGCCCTGGTTGGCGCACCTGTTGCCCATGGCAGGGTTCAGCAGCCCTGCCACGTTGACGGTGTTGCCGCACACGCTCACCGGGACGTGCACCGGTAGTTGCAGCGCGTTGCCGGAGATCAGGCCGGGCGAGCCGGCCGCGGCGGCGCCCGCGGTGGAGTCGGCGTGCGCCGCACCTCCCACGGCCATCGCACCCGACGCGGCGGCGATGGCGATCACACTGTTCCGGGTAACCCGTTTCATGGCTCCCTGCCTCCCAGACATGGACGCGGGCACTCCACCCGCACCCCGTCAAACGCGGGGGAAAGCGTCTGAGTTATGGCTTATCCACCTTTCGCCCGGTGCAGGGTGAATCTTCACTCGAATCCTCGCCGCCCGGCGCCGGACAGACCTTCGGCCCGCGGAGGTGTGCTCCACGGGCCGAAGGGGGGTCTGTTCAGGGCTTCTCTGTTCAGAGCTTCTCGGGCGTCCTGATACCCAGCAGGTCCATGCCCTGGTGCAGCGTGCGGGCGGTGAGGTCGACCAGGAACAGGCGGTTCTCCACGACCTCGGCCGGGTTGTCGGCGGACAGCACCTGGCACTGGTCGTAGAACGTCGTCAGGTGCGACGCCAGCTGGTACAGGTACGCGGCCAGCTTGTGCGGCTCGTAGGACGCCGCCACCTCCAGGACCGTCTCCGCGAACCGGTCCAGGTGCAGGCCGAGGGCGCGCTCGGCGGGGGCCAGGTCCAGCTCCGGGTGGGCGGCGGGGCGGGCCTCGCCGGCCTTGCGCAGGATCGACTGGATCCGGGCGTACGCGTACTGGAGGTAGACGGAGGTGTCGCCGTTCAGGGACACCATCTGGTCCAGGTCGAACTTGTAGTCCCGCACGGCGGACGTGGACAGGTCGGCGTACTTCACCGCGCCGACGCCGACGTGGGTGCCGTTCTCGACGATCTCCCGCTCCGTCAGGCCCACCTTCTCGGCCTTCTCCCGCACGACCGCCGTGGCCCGCTCGACGGCCTCGTCCAGCAGGTCCTGGAGCTTGATCGTCTCGCCCGCACGCGTCTTGAACGGCTTGCCGTCCTTGCCGAGGACCGTGCCGAAGGCCAGCTGGTGCGCCGTGACGTCCTCGCCCAGCCAGCCCGCCCTGCGCGCCGTCTCGAAGACCATCCGGAAGTGCAGGGCCTGGCGGGCGTCCACCACGTAGAGGAGGGTGTCCGCCTTCAGGTTGAAGACACGGTCGCGGATCGCCGAGAGGTCCGTCGCCGCGTAGCCGTAGCCGCCGTCGGACTTCTGCACGATCAGCGGGACCGGGTTGCCGTCCGGGCCCTTGATGTCGTCGAAGAAGACGCACAGCGCGCCCTCGGAGCGGACCGCGACGCCCGACTCCTCCAGCAGTCGGCAGGTCTCGGCCAGCATGTCGTTGTAACCGGACTCGCCGACGATGTCGGCGTCCCGGATCTCCATGTCCAGCTTCTCGAAGACGGAGAAGAAGTAGATCTTCGACTCGTCGACGAACTTCTGCCACATGGCGAGCGTCTGCGGCTCGCCGGCCTGGAGGTCGACCACCCGGCGCCGGGCACGCGTCTTGAACTCCTCGTCGGAGTCGAACTTCTTGCGCGCGGCCTTGTAGAGGCGGTCGAGGTTCGACATCGCCTCCTCGCCGGTGACCTGGCCCTCCCTGTGGTCCAGCTCGTGCGGGTGCTCGTCCAGGAACTGGATGAGCATGCCGAACTGGGTGCCCCAGTCGCCGATGTGGTGGCGGCGCACCACGTTCTCGCCGGTGAACTCGAGGAGCTGGACCACCGCGTCGCCGATCACCGCGGAGCGCAGGTGGCCGACGTGCATCTCCTTCGCCACGTTCGGCTGCGCGTAGTCGATCACCGTGGTGCCGGGGTGCTCGGCGTACGGCACGCCGAGGCGGCCGGTGTCGTCCGCGTACCGCGCGGCCAGGTTCCGGGTGATCGCCCGGTCCGCGACCGTGATGTTGAGGAAGCCGGGGCCGGAGACCTCGACGTCCTTGATCACGTCACCCGTCACCACCTGGGAGACGACCTGGGCCGCGAGCTCCCGGGGGTTCGCCTTCGCCTTCTTGGCCAGGGCCAGGATGCCGTTGGCCTGGAAGTCGGCCCGGTCGCTTCGTCGCAGCAGCGGGTCCGCACCGGCGGCCTCCGGCAGGGTGGCCGAGAGGGCGGACGCGAGGTGCTGCTGGACGCTGTCGCTGAGGGACGTGACCGAGGCCATAGGAAGGGGTGCCGTTCTCCTCGTGGGGATGGATAGTCCCAGCCAGTATCCCATGGGGGGTAAAGCCGTTTTCCCGGTCGCAAGTGGGTCTGTGACAATGGAGTGTCACCCGTTCAGAAAGAAGGACGTGCCGATCGTGGCTCAGAGCACCGAGACCACCGACTGGGTCTCCCGTTTCGCGGATGAGGTCATCGAGGAGTCGGAGCGCCGGGCCCCGGGCAAACCGGTCGTCGTCGCGTCCGGCCTCTCCCCCTCGGGACCCATCCACCTGGGCAACCTCCGTGAGGTCATGACCCCGCACCTCGTCGCCGACGAGATCCGCCGCCGCGGGTACCAGGTCCGGCACCTGATCTCCTGGGACGACTACGACCGCTACCGCAAGGTCCCGAAGGGCATCGCCGGCGTCGACGACTCCTGGGCCGAGCACATCGGCAGGCCGCTGACCGCGGTCCCGGCGCCGAAGGGCTCGTCGTACCCGAACTGGGCCGAGCACTTCAAGGCCGCGATGACCGAGGCGCTGGCCGAGATGGGCGTCGAGTTCGACGGGATCAGCCAGACGGAGCAGTACACCTCCGGTGCCTACCGCGAGCAGATCCTGCACGCGATGAAGCACCGCGGCGACATCGACGCCGTCCTCGACCAGTACCGGACGAAGAAGGCCCCCGCCAAGAAGCAGCAGCAGAAGCCGGTCGACGAGGCCGAGCTGGAGGCCGCGGAGGGCTCGGGCGCCGCGGCCGAGGACGACGGCAGCTCCGGCTCCGCGGGCTACTTCCCGTACAAGCCGTACTGCGGCGGCTGCGGCAAGGACCTGACGACGGTCACCTCGTACGACGACGACACCACCGAGCTGGCGTACACCTGCACCGCCTGCGGCTTCTCCGAGACCGTCCGGCTCAGCGAGTTCAACCGCGGCAAGCTGGTGTGGAAGGTCGACTGGCCGATGCGGTGGGCGTACGAGGGCGTGATCTTCGAGCCGAGCGGGGTCGACCACTCCTCGCCGGGGTCCTCCTTCCAGGTCGGCGGCCAGATCGTCGGGATCTTCGGCGGCGAGCAGCCGATCGGCCCGATGTACGCCTTCGTCGGCATCTCCGGGATGGCGAAGATGTCGTCCTCGCGCGGTGGCGTGCCGACCCCGGCCGACGCGCTGAAGATCATGGAGCCGCAGCTGCTGCGCTGGCTGTACGCCCGCCGCAGGCCCAACCAGTCCTTCAAGATCGCCTTCGACCAGGAGATCCAGCGGCTCTACGACGAGTGGGACAAGCTCGCGGCCAAGGTCGCGGAGGGTTCCGCGCTGCCCGGTGACGTCGCCGCGTACACCCGCGCCGTCGGCACGGCCGCCGGTGAGCTGCCGAGGACGCCGCGACCGCTGCCGTACCGCACGCTCGCGTCCGTCGCCGACATCACCGCCGGACACACGGACCAGGCGCTGCGGATCCTCTCCGAGCTGGACCCGGAGCAGCCGCTGGGCTCGCTCGACGAGGTCCGTCCGCGGTTCGACAGGGCCGAGGAGTGGATCAACACGCAGGTGCCCGCCGACCAGCGGACCATCGTGCGCGACGAGCCCGACGCCGAGCTGCTGAAGTCCCTCGACGAGGCGTCCGGCAAGTCGCTGCGGCTGCTGCTCGACGGGCTCGCCGAGCACTGGTCGCTGGACGGTCTGACGCACCTGGTCTACGGCGTGCCGAAGGTGCAGGCCGGGTTCCCGGCCGACGCGACGCCGAAGGAGCTGCCGCCGGAGATCAAGACGGCCCAGCGCTCGTTCTTCGCGCTGCTCTACCACCTGCTGGTGGGCCGGGACACCGGGCCCCGGCTGCCCACGCTGCTGCTGGCCGTGGGCCAGGAGCGGGTGCGCAAGCTGCTCGGCGAGTAGGAGCGGGTGAGCGGTACGGGAAAGGGGCCCTCCTGCCGGAGGGCCCCTTCCTCATGTGCCGGTGCGCGTGTCCGCGCGCGGGCTCCTGTGCGCGTGGTTCAGGCGATGTGGTCTTCCTGCAGTTCCGCCGTGTGGCGGTTGGTGAAGCGGTTGACCATCCGTTCGGCCTCCCCCTTGGGCAGCGCCACGCCGAAGGTCGCCTCGACGTCGTCCCTGAGCTGGGCGGCGGTGGGGTAGCTGCCGTCGATCGACTTGCGGAAGACCAGGTAGAAGTCCTCCTCGGTCGGCTCCACCTCCGGGAGGCCGCCGCCCCCGCCGAGTTCCCGGGTGCGGTTCGGGCCCACCGGTATGGGGAAGCTGCCGGTCTCCTCGGGGGAGGGCTGCTGGAACTGCCCCGGGGGCTGCTCCTCGTACCAGTCCTCGTACTGCTCCTCGGGCTCGTACTGGGGCTCCGGGGGCGGCTCGTAGGCGGGGTCGTAGCCGCCGTGGTACTCGATCTCGCGCGGAGCCTGGAACCAGGGGCTCTGCTCGTCCTCGGGCGGCTCGGGGGGCTGCCCGCCGGGAGGCGCCGCCTGCCGCGGGACGGCGGCCGCCCCCTCGGCACGGCCGCTCGGGGCCGGGGCCGCTCCGGACGCGAGCCGCGCGGTGGCCGCGGCCGGCCGGGGCAGCTCGGGCGCGGGCGGCAGGAGCTCCGGCTCTATGCCGGCCGCCGCCAGGCCCGCCGGGGCCGTCCGGGCCAGCGGGACGCCGTAGCGGGCCAGGCGCAGCGGCATCAGCGACTCCACCGGGGCCTTCCTGCGCCACGCCCGGCCGAAGCGGGAATGCAGCCGGGCCTGGTAGACGAGACGTTCCTGCTCCAGCTTGATGACCTGGTCGTAGGAGCGCAGTTCCCACAGCTTCATCCGGCGCCACAGGAGGAACGTCGGCACCGGGGAGAGCAGCCACCGGGTGAGGCGGACGCCCTCCATGTGCTTGTCGGCCGTGATGTCCGCGATGCGGCCGATGGCGTGGCGGGCCGCTTCGACGGCCACGACGAAGAGGACCGGGATCACCGCGTGCATGCCGACGCCCAGCGGGTCCGGCCAGGCGGCGGCGCCGTTGAAGGCGATCGTGGCCGCCGTCAGCAGCCACGCCGTCTGGCGCAGCAGCGGGAAGGGGATGCGGATCCAGGTCAGCAGCAGATCCAGGGCCAGCAGGACGCAGATGCCCGCGTCGATGCCCACCGGGAACACGTAGGAGAAGTTCCCGAAGCCCTTCTTGATGGCCAGCTCACGGACGGCCGCGTACGAACCGGCGAAGCCGATGCCGGCGATGATCAGCGCGCCGGTCACGACCACACCGATGAGAATGCGGTGCATCCGAGTCAGCTGCAGTGGCGCGGCCACTCGTACTCCCCTCCCATTGCGTGTTGTTGCGCGCAACAGAGTGGCACACGTGTGCGGCGAACGTGGTGCCGGTCGGGCCTTCCGGCCCGCCGCCTCAGTTCTTGCCGGCGGCCGACCTGGACGCGGAGGCCCGGGCGGAGGGCGACTTGGCGGCCGGCCCGGACGGCGACTTCGAGGCCGCCGCGGAAGGGGAGGTGGCAGCCGTCGGGGACGAACTCTGCCCGGAACCTTCACCGTTGGCCGCCGAGACGGACGCGACCGCCTCCTTGAGCGCCTTCTCCGCGGCCTTCGCCAGGTCGTTCGCGCCCGGGGTCTTCTCGCCCGCCAGGCCGGCGCCGTTGTAGTCGAGGGTGACGACGACGTTCTCGACCCGGGCCACGACCGTCTGCTGCCTGAAGAGGCCCTCCTTCTTCTTCAGGTCGTAGCGCACCGCGGTCGCCTCCGCGCCCGTGCCGGACAGCGGGACCACCTTGGGGCTCCTGGCGCCGTCCACCGCCTGGGCGTCCTTGACCTGCCGGGTGAAGTACGCGTGCGCCTGCGCGTCGCCGGAGCCCCGCGTGGCGTCCGAGTCGAAGCGGAGCAGGGAGACGTTCAGCCAGCGGAACTGGGAGCCCTTGACGCCGTTGTTGTCCAGGCTGCTCCACGCGCAGGAGGCACGGGAGGACGGGTTGTCCGAGCCGCCCTTCTTGCCCGCCTTGCCGCTCTTGGGCACCAGATCGGTGAGGGTCTTCTTCGACAGCACCCCGCACGGGTCCGGGAGCTTCTTGTACGCGGCCGCCTGCACGGTCGGGGAGGCGCTGGCGGAGGGCTGGTCCGAGCCGCCCGCGGACTGCTGGACGGAGCCGTCGCCGCTCATGGCCTTGGAGTCGCCCGAGCCCGAGGAGCAGGCGGCGGTGATCAGTACGGCGGGAACGGCCGCCGCGCAGACAAGCGCGCGGCGAAGGCGCTTGGCTCGCTGGTCTCGCTGGGCACGGTCGTCTCGCTGGGCTGCTCGCTGCATGGTTCCTTCACTCGTGACGCTCGGTGTTCGTGCGGGTTCCTGCGGGGCCCCACGGTACGCGGTGAAGGAGATGTGCGGCTTCCGTTCGACTGCTTCACGGTTGGGGCCGGCGGGGACCGCGGGAGGCGTCAGCCGCCTAGTGCGTCGGCCAGTTGAGAGGCCAGGTTACGGGCCCTGTCCTGCATTTCCTTGCTGTCGGGGGCCGTTCCCGTGGCCGTCGGCTGCTCCTCGTACTGGATGGTGACGATGACGTTGGACGTGCGGAACACCACAGTCACGGTCCGCGGTTCGGCCGTCGAACCGGAGGTGCTCAGCTGGTCGTCCAGGTACGCCTCGTCGCCGAGACCGGGGAGGGTGCGCGGCTGCAGCTCGGCCGGGCCGGCGCCGGCCGGGGGACCCGCGGCGGAGTCGGAGCCGGAGGCCGAGCCGGAGGGGGAGGCGGTGGGAGATCCGGTGGGGGAGCCCGAGGGCGTCGCCCCGTCGCTCGCGGGGCCCGACTGCGACGGGGAGGCGGTCGGGGTGCCCGGCGCCGTGCCGGTGCCGCTCGGCTCGGGCAGGTCGGCCGCCGTCTCCGCCTCCTGGAACAGCTTCCCCGCCTGGTCGTCGTCGCTGACCGCGTTGTCGTACGACACCACGCGCTCGAAGTCGACCGAGAGGCGGTCGGTCGCGGTGGCCGACTCCACCTTCCAGTGGCAGCCGACCTTGCGGTCGGTGTCGTAGGTGAGCGCGGCCTCGCCCCGGTAGGCCTTCTCCCGCTGGGCCGGGTCGGTGATCTGCCGGGCACCGGGCAGCAGCGCGTCGAGCGTGTCGTGGCCCACCGCGGCGCAGGGCTCGGGCAGGGTGCGGTACTTGCCGGGCTGGGCGGTGGCCACGGCCGTGCCGGCGTCCCCCGGGTTGGCGTCGTCCGTCGGGCTGCCACCCCCGGAGCCGCCGGTGCATCCGGCCAGCAGCGCCGCGAGGAGGGCGGCGGTGCCGGATACGTACGCCTTGCGCTGCACGGTCGGTCTCCTCTCGGCGGGGTGCGACCCGGTGGTGGCCGATCGCCCGGTGCTCCAGTGTCCCCGCTGGTTATTCGCTTGCCGGGGTGGGGCGCCCCCTGCAGACAATGTGTATCGCACGCACTGCCGTGGACGCCGGTCCCTTGTCTCTTTCCTGGACCTTGGCGCCGTATTTGCGTTTTGCCGCTTTTGAGCCATCTGCTGTCTTTGTCGGGGGAATGAGGAACGTATGTCGTACGTGGAGATGCCGGGCGCGAAGGTCCCGATCCGGATGTGGACGGACCCCTCGACGGTCGAGGACGTGGCGCTGCGCCAGCTGCAGAACGTCGCCACCCTGCCGTGGATCAAGGGCCTGGCCGTGATGCCGGACGTCCACTACGGCAAGGGGGCGACGGTCGGCTCGGTCATCGCGATGCAGGGCGCCGTGTGCCCGGCGGCGGTCGGCGTGGACATCGGCTGCGGGATGTCGGCGGTGCGCACGTCGCTGACGGCGAACGACCTGCCGGGCGACCTGTCGCGGCTGCGCTCCGGGATCGAGCAGGCCATCCCGGTGGGGCGCGGGATGCACGACGACCCCATCGGCCCGAAGCGCTTCCACGGGCTGGCCACCGGCGGGTGGGACGACTTCTGGGGGCGGTTCGACGGGGTCGCCGAGGCGGTCAGGTTCCGCCGGGAGCGCGCGTCGAAGCAGATGGGCACACTCGGTGGCGGCAACCACTTCGTCGAGGTGTGCACGGACACGGAGGGCTCGGTGTGGCTGATGCTCCATTCCGGCTCCCGCAACATCGGCAAGGAACTCGCCGAGCACCACATCGGCGTGGCCCAGAAGCTCCCGCACAACCAGAACCTGGTCGACCGGGACCTCGCCGTCTTCGTCGCGCAGACCCCGCAGATGGCGGCCTACCGCAACGACCTGTTCTGGGCGCAGGAGTACGCCGTGCACAACCGCGCGCTCATGATGGCGCTGCTGAAGGACGTGGTCCGGCGGGAGTTCAAGAAGGCCCGGCCGACCTTCGAGCCGGAGATCTCCTGCCACCACAACTACGTGGCGGAGGAGCGGTACGAGGGCATGGACCTGCTCGTCACCCGCAAGGGCGCGATCCGGGCCGGGTCCGGTGAGTACGGGATCATCCCGGGCTCGATGGGCACGGGGTCGTACATCGTGAAGGGCCTCGGCAACGACAGGTCCTTCAACTCGGCCTCGCACGGCGCCGGTCGGCGCATGAGCCGGAACGCGGCCAAGCGGCGCTTCTCGACGAAGGACCTGGAGGAGCAGACGCGGGGCGTGGAGTGCCGCAAGGACTCCGGTGTCGTCGACGAGATCCCCGGCGCCTACAAGTCGATCGACCAGGTCATCGACCAGCAGCGGGACCTGGTCGAGGTGGTGGCGAAGCTGAAGCAGGTCGTCTGCGTGAAGGGCTAGCCACGGCACCGGGCGGCCCGGCACCGGGCTGGCCACGCCGGCGGGCTGGCCACGGCAGCCGGGCGGCCCGGCACCGGGCCGCCCCGCTGCCGGTCCCGGCAGCCGTGCGGTGGAAGGCGGGCGAGGGTCCCGACGACCGTCCTGATCGTTCTCGTGCCCGCCCGCGTGACCGTGCGTGACCGCCCTCGTGGCCGCCCTGGCCGTGGGCATGACGGCACGGCCCGGCCGGCCTTCGGGCACACGGTCCGGCCGGGAGCGGACACGGCACGTGACGCGCTCCCCGCACCACTGGCGCCCGTCCCGTCACCCCTCGCGTCCGGGGCGCGCGGCCGTCACCGCTCCCGGTGCACCTTGGTGTTGGAGGCCTGGGCCCGGGGGCGGACGACGAGCAGGTCGATGTTGACGTGGCTGGGGCGGGTGACGGCCCAGGTGATCGTCTCGGCCACGTCGTCGGCGGAGAGGGGCTCGGCGACGCCCTCGTAGACCTTCGCCGCCTTCTCCGTGTCCCCGCCGAAGCGGGTGAGCGCGAACTCCTCCGTCCTGACCATGCCGGGCGCGACCTCGACGACCCGGACCGGCCGGCCGACGATCTCCAGACGGAGGGTCTCGGCGAGCACATGGGCGCCGTGCTTGGCGGCGACGTAGCCCCCGCCCCCCTCGTACGTGCCGTGGCCCGCGGTCGAGGAGACGACCACGACCACGCCGTCGCCGCTCGCCTCCAGCTTCGGCAGCAGGGCCTGGGTGAGGTTCAGGGTGCCGATGACGTTCGTCTCGTACATCGTGCGCCAGTCCGCCGGGTCGCCGGTGGCCACCGGGTCGGCGCCCAGGGCGCCGCCCGCGTTGTTGACGAGGACGCCGACCGTCTCGAAGGCCGTGGCGAACTCGTCGACCGCCGCGCGGTCCGTCACGTCCAGCGGGTACGCCACCGCCGAGTGGCCCGCCCGGGTCAGCTCCTCGGCGAGCGCCTCGATGCGGTCCTTGCGGCGGGCGGTCAGGACGACGCGGTAGCCGGACTCGGCGAGCTGCCGGGCGGTTGCGGCGCCGATGCCGCTGCTCGCACCGGTGACGACGGCGATGCGGGAGGCGGCGGACGGGACTGCGGCGGCCATGGGCTGCTCCTGGGGTCGGAACGCGGTCGGGTCGGGCTCCTCCCAGCGTAGGCGAGCCTCAGGCGCCGTTCCTCGGCGCCCACATGATCACGGCCATGCCGGCGAGGCAGATCAGCGCTCCGGCGATGTCCCAGCGGTCCGGGCGGTAGCCGTCGGCGACCACGCCCCACAGGATCGAGCCGGCCACGAAGATCCCGCCGTAGGCGGCGAGGATGCGGCCGAAGTGGGCGTCCGGCTGGAAGGTGGCGACGAAGCCGTACGCGCCGAGGGCGAGGACACCTCCCGTGATCCACAGCCAGCCGCGGTGCTCGCGCACGCCCTGCCAGACCAGCCAGGCCCCGCCGATCTCGAACAGTGCGGCGACGACGAAGAGGGCGGCTGAGCGGAGGATCGGCATGGGGGGCAGCTTCGCACGCGGCCGTGTCACCTCTTGGAGGGCGCCCGGCGTGTGGCTCGCGGGGCATACCGGGGCGGGGCCGTTTCCTCTCTGTCCGGGCGGGCCGGAATATGCGGGAGAGGGGGACCGTTGGCGGTATAGTTGAACCGTCAACAACATGGAGGGTGAGCGACCATGCAGTTCGGGATCTTCACGGTCGGCGACGTCACGCCGGACCCCACCACGGGGGCCACTCCGACCGAGCGCGAGCGGATCAAGGCCATGGTCGCCATCGCGCTCAAGGCCGAGGAGGTCGGCCTGGACGTCTTCGCGACCGGTGAGCACCACAACCCGCCGTTCGTGCCGTCCTCCCCGACCACCATGCTCGGCTACATAGCGGCCCGGACGGACCGGCTGATCCTGTCCACCTCCACCACCCTGATCACCACCAACGACCCGGTGAAGATCGCCGAGGACTACGCGATGCTCCAGCACCTGGCCGACGGGCGCGTCGACCTGATGATGGGCCGCGGCAACACCGGACCGGTCTACCCCTGGTTCGGCAAGGACATCCGGGACGGCATCGACCTCGCCGTCGAGAACTACGCGCTGCTGCGCCGCCTGTGGCGCGAGGACACGGTCGACTGGGAGGGCAAGTTCCGCACGCCCCTGCAGGGGTTCACCTCGACGCCCCGCCCGCTGGACGGCGTACCGCCGTTCGTCTGGCACGGCTCGATCCGCTCGCCCGAGATCGCCGAGCAGGCCGCGTACTACGGCGACGGCTTCTTCCACAACAACATCTTCTGGCCCGCCGACCACACCCGGCGGATGGTCGAGTTCTACCGGTCCCGGTACGCCCACTACGGGCACGGCACACCGGAGCAGGCGATCGTCGGCCTGGGCGGCCAGGTGTTCATGCGCAAGAACTCGCAGGACGCGGTACGGGAGTTCCGGCCGTACTTCGACAACGCGCCGGTGTACGGCCACGGGCCCTCGCTGGAGGACTTCACCGAGCAGACCCCGCTGACGGTCGGCTCCCCGCAGCAGGTCATCGAGAAGACGCTGGCCTTCCGCGAGTACGCCGGCGACTACCAGCGCCAGCTGTTCCTGATGGACCACGCGGGGCTGCCGCTGAAGACCGTGCTGGAGCAGCTCGACCTGCTCGGCGAGGAGGTCGTACCGGTGCTGCGCAAGGAGTTCGCGAAGGGGCGCCCGGCGGACACGCCCGAGGCCCCGACCCACCGCTCACTGCTCGCCGCGAAGGAGGCGACCACCGTATGAAGCTCGTCGTCGTGTCCGCGGGACTGAGCGTCCCGTCCTCCACCCGGCTGCTGGCCGACCGGCTGGCCGCCGCGGTGGACCGGCGGACGCCGGTGGACGTCCAGGTGGTCGAACTGCGTGACCTCGCCGTCGAGATCGCGCACAACTTCACCAACGGGTTCGCCGGGAAGGCCCTGTCCGCCGCGCAGGAAGCGGTGGCGGGGGCCGACGGCCTGATCGTCGTCACGCCGGTGTTCAGCGCCTCGTACAGCGGACTGTTCAAGTCGTTCTTCGATGTGCTGGACAAGGACGCGCTGACCGGGAAGCCGGTGCTGGTCGCGGCCACCGGGGGTACGGGGCGGCACTCGCTGGTGCTGGAGCATGCGCTGCGGCCGTTGTTCGCCTATCTGCGGGCCGTCGTGATGCCCACCGGCGTCTACGCCGCGTCCGAGGACTGGGGCGCGGCGGGCCTGGCCGAGCGGATCGAGCGGGCGGCGGAGGAACTGTCCTCCGCCCTGGCGAGGGCCCCGCGGCGGGCCGAGGCCTCCGTCGTCCCGTTCGCCGAGCGGCTGGCGGCGCTGCGGCCGTGATCCGCCCGGGGCGGAGCCAGGGCGGCCAGGGCTGCCGGTGCCGCCGGTGCGCCGCCGGTCGAGGGTGCTGTCGCCGGCGGCCCGGGGCGCTGTCCCGGGCGGAGCCGGAGGCCGCTGCCGGTCGAGGGTGCCGTCCCGGGCGGAGCCGGAGGCCGCTGCCGGTCGAGGGTGCCGTCCCGGGCGGAGCCGGAGGCCGCTGCCGGTCGAGGGTGCCGTCCCGGGCGGGCGGACGCCGTGGCCCGCCGGTGGCGGTGTGACGGTGAGAGGGCGGTAAAAAGGGTGATCGCAGGTTCGCCCGCCCCGGCCGGAGCGCCGTAGGCCTTGGCAGACTGGAGGCGTGTCCCAGACTGTGCTGCTCGCCGAAGACGACCGTGCCATCCGCCATGCCCTGGAGCGTGCCCTGACCCTGGAGGGGTACGAGGTGACGGCGGTCGCCGACGGCGTCGAGGCGCTGGCGCAGGCGCACAAGAACCCGCCGGACGTGCTCCTGCTCGACGTGATGATGCCCGGCATCGACGGCCTGCAGGTCTGCCGGGTGCTGCGCGCCGAGGGCGATCGCACCCCGATCCTCATGCTCACCGCCCTCGTGGAGACCGCCGACCGCATCGCCGGCCTCGACGCCGGTGCCGACGACTACGTGGTCAAGCCGTTCGACGTGGAAGAGGTCTTCGCCCGGCTGCGGGCCCTGCTGCGCCGCACCAGCCCGGTGCCGGCCCAGGCGGGCGACGCCGCCGACGGCGGTGGTCACGGCACGGGCGGCGGCGTCACGGAGTCCGGCCGGCCCGAGGGCCAGGTCTCCGGCCGGCAGCTCGAGGCCGCCGGAATCCGCATGGACCTGCAGGCCCGCCGGGCCTGGCGCGGCAGGCGCGAGCTGGAACTGACCCGCACCGAGTACGAGCTGCTGGAACTGCTCGTGCGCAACGCGGGCATCGTGCTCGACCACGCGACGATCTACGACCGGATCTGGGGCTACGACTTCGGGCCCGGCTCCAAGAACCTCGCCGTCTACGTCGGCTATCTGCGCCGCAAGCTGGACGAGCCCGGCGCCCCGCAGCGCATCCACACCGTCCGGGGCGTGGGCTACGTGCTGCGGGAGGACTGAGTGGGCCGCCCGCGCCGGCCGCCGATCCCGCGCCGTCCCAAGCTCGTCTCCCTGCGCACCACCTTCGCCGTGTCCTTCGCGGCCGTCACCGCCGCCGTCACGATCCTCGTCGGCATCCTGTCCTACAGCTCCGCCGCCCGCCTGGTCCGCGTCGACCAGCAGTCGGTGTTCACACAGGTCACGCAGGACGTCCGGGACGAGGTACGGCAGCACGAGATGGTCCCGGAGGACTTCTCCTCCTCCCGTCCCGGTCACGACCTGGTCCGGCCCGCCCGCACCGACGTCCAGGTGCTCGGCGCGCGGGGACAGATCGTGGACCACGGCAGCCCGGCGCTGCCTGTCACCTCCCGCGACCGGGCCATGGCCCTCGCGCAGCCGGCCGGGAAGGTCGTCGAGCACAAGGACGTACGGGTCGGCGAGGACCTGTTCCGCATCGCCACCGTCTCGCTCGGCGACGGCCGGGGCGCGGTCCAGGTGGCGCAGGAGTTCAGCGACACCGAGGACCTGCTGCGGGCGTTGCAGCAGCGCACGCTGATCCTGATGGCGGCGGTCGTGGTCGGTGCCGGCCTGTTCGGCTGGTGGCTGGCCCGGCGGATCACCCGGCGGCTGGTGATCCTGACGTCCGCCGCGGAGAACGTGGCCCGCACCCGGCAACTGGGCATCCAGGTGCCGGTCGCGGGGCTGGACGAGGTGGGGCGGCTCGGGCGCGCCTTCGACCGCATGCTGGGCCGGCTCGCCCAGTCCGAGGAGGACCAGCGGCGGCTCGTCCAGGACGCGGGGCACGAACTGCGTACGCCGCTGACCTCGCTGCGGACCAACATCTCGCTGCTGCGCCGGATCGACGAGCTGCCGCCGGCCACCCGGGAGGAACTGGTCGCCGACCTCACCCAGGAGGCCCGGGAACTGACCGACCTGGTCAACGAGCTGGTCGACCTCGCCGCCGGGGAGTCCGACGCCGAGCCGCCGCAGCGAGTGGACCTCGCCGACATCGCCGAGGACGTGGTGGGGCTGGCCAGGCGGCGCACCGGCCGGGAGATCGTGCTGCGGGCGAGCGGTGACACGACGGCCGACGGGCGGGCCGGGATGCTCCAGCGGGCCCTGTCCAACCTGGTGGAGAACGCGGCCAAGTTCGACCGGGACGGCCACGCGCCGATCGAGGTCGCCGTGACCGGGCCGGCGCGGCCGGGAACCGTGCGCGTGGAGGTGCTGGACCGGGGGCCGGGGATCGCCGACGGCGACCTCATCCGCATCTTCGACCGCTTCTACCGGGCCGCCGACGCACGCTCCCAGCCCGGCTCGGGGCTCGGCCTGTCCATCGTCCGCGAGGTCGCCATGGCCCATGGCGGAGCACCGTTCGCCTACCGGCGCGAGGGCGGCGGCGCGGTCATCGGATTCACGGTGAGCGGCGGTTTCGGGGTGAGCGACGGGTCCTCGGGGAACGGTGGTTTCGCGGGGACCGGTGGTGGCTGAGGAAGGTCCGGGTCATCAGCGGCCGTCTCGGGCCGCGTGTCACCCGTCAGAGGTCACCCCCAGCCGTGAAAGGCCACTCGTCAGAGGTCAGAGGTCCTCGGCGGCCGCCTGGGGTCAGCCGTCAGGGGTCAGACATCCTCGGCAGCCGCCTGGGGTCAGCCGTCAGAGGCCACCCGTCAGAGGTCAGAGGTCCTCGGCAGCCGTCAGAGGCCACCCGTCAGAGGTCAGAGATCCTCGGCGGCCGCCTGAGGCCAGCCGTCAGGGTAAGAGGTCCCCGGCGGCCGCCTGAGGCCAGCCGTCAGAGGCCAGCCGTCAGAGGTCAGAGGTCCTCGGCAGCCGTCAGAGGTCAGTCGCCGTCGGCCGTCGCGGGTCAGAGGTCGGAACGGCGCCGGGCCGCCGAGAGGGACCAGGCCAGGTTGCCCACCGCCGCGCCGGCCGCCACCACGGCGACGATCACCCCGCCGGTCGCGAGGCCGTCGCTGAACAGGTGCGGGCGCCGGTCGAGGCTGTGCAGCCCGAAGCCGCACAGCTCGTACACCCCGACGGCGGCGATCACGAGGCTGACGACCAGCACGGTCAGCGTCGGGGCGAGACTGCGGACACCGACCCGCGCAGTGGGCTCCGCTTCCGTGTCCTGCATGGCTCCCCCGATGAACGGACGTGTGGTCGCTGGCGGTTGGGAACCCTACAATACGTAGGGTCGATGATGTCGGCGCCGTGCGGATCCGTACCAGCGTGACATGCGGGGCGGCGCGGTGCCGACCGCCCCACGGCGGCCGCTCCCCACCGACCGCCCCGCGCGGGTCGTCGGGCGCCGTTCCGCGGCCGCCGCTCCCACTGACCGTCGGGCCCCGTTCTGCCGTACCGCGGCCGTCGCCGGTACCCCCATCACCCGCGCTACTGATCGTGGTCTGTGCGGCCTGGGCGCGGCCCCGAGTCCTTGCGGGCCGGCGACGACGACGCCGGCGTCACGGTGCTGTTCCCGCGCCGCCGTGATCGGCGGCCGACGTCACCCCGCGAGCGCGGGGCGAGACACCTCCGGGCGGCCCCGGCAGCAGAGGCTCAGGACATGCCAGTGCCCCGGCAGGACCCGTGTGCCCTCGATGTGCCCGGGCCGCCGGGCGGTCGTTCCCCGGCACGGAAAAGGGCGAGGCCCGAAGACCCCGCCCGCCCCTCACGAAACCCCAGCTCAGGGCCACACAAGGCAATACGGCTGATGCCCCGCCTCATGCAGCCGGTGTGAGAAGTCCTGCCACTCGTGCAGCAGCTGGTACACGTTGAACGCGTCCCGTGGGCCGCCCCGGTCCGGGACCGTCGACCAGATGAAGGCTGCCGCGCCGACCGCCTCCTCGCCTATGCCGCGCAGGGGGTCGACGACCGTCATGGGGAGTTTGACGACGGCGTAGTCGGGGTGCAGGACGACCAGTTCGAGGGGCGGCACCTTGTGCAGGGGCACGCCCTCGATGCCGGTCAGCACCATCGCGGCCATGGTCTCCGGCTTGATCTTGGTGAACATGCCGTTCATGCCCAGCTCGTCGCCGCCGAGTTCCTCGGGGCGCATCGAGATGGGGACCCGGGCCGCGGTCGCGCCGTCCGGCGCGCCGAAGTATTTGTACGTCACCCCCACCCGACCACCATTCCTGCTCCCCGCCCGGAGGCGATCGACCCGCTGGTCGAGCCGGCTGTCGACCGGTCGGTCCAGCCGGCGCTCCAGCTGCTGGTCGGTCTCGCGGTCGAGCTGCCGGTCGTACCGCTCGGGCTCACTCGGTACACCCTGTGTCTGACGTGCGTCAGTCTGACGTTTTTCGGTCGCTTCCTCCGCGTCGCGCCGGTGCCTTCCCCGCCGGGCACGCCGAGGACCCAGGTCATCGGTCCCCTCGCCCAGTCCGCCACCGCGATGCATATCTCCACCCGACTGCTTTTCTAGGACGCGTGGCCCCCGCCGCGCAACCCGATCATCGTGTCAGTGACCTCCCCCACGGCCGCCCGCCGAAACGTGCGGTGGAACAACAGTCCACGGGGAACCACCGGCCCCTGATCATTACGTGCGTACGAGCCGTGTGTATCAGGTCTCAGTCTCGCAGATGGCGGATGGCACCGCTTTGACCCCGAGGCCGACCGCTGTCCAGCCGGGTGCGGCCTACCCTGAGGGGGTCACCACGCAACCGGAGTCCGAGAAGTCGGAGAAGTCGCACGCCATGAGTGCCCTGAGCGAAACGCCCTATCCCTACGATGCGCCCGCCTCCCAGGCGCTCTTCGACCGTGCCTCCGTGGTCACGCCCGGTGGCGTGAACTCCCCGGTGCGCGCCTTCCGCGCCGTCGGCGGCACCCCGCGCTTCATGGTGTCCGGAAAGGGGGCCTGGCTCACGGACGCCGACGGGCGCGAGTACGTCGACCTCGTGTGCTCCTGGGGTCCCATGATCCTCGGACACTCCCACCCGGAGGTCATCGCCGCCGTGCAGGACGCGGTGGCCCGCGGCACGTCCTTCGGCACACCCGGCGAGGGCGAGGTCGCGCTCGCCGAGGAGATCGTCGCCCGGGTGGCCCCGGTCGAGCAGGTCCGGCTGGTCAGCAGCGGGACCGAGGCCACCATGTCCGCCATCCGCCTGGCCCGCGGGTTCACCCGGCGCACCAAGGTCATCAAGTTCGCCGGCTGCTACCACGGACACGTGGACTCGCTGCTCGCCGCGGCCGGCAGCGGTGTCGCGACCTTCGCGCTGCCCGACACCCCGGGAGTCACCGGCGCCCAGGCCGGCGACACGATCGTGCTGCCGTACAACGACCTGGAGGCCGTGCAGGAGGCCTTCCACCGGCACCCGGGCGAGATCGCCTGTGTCATCACCGAGGCCTCGCCCGGCAACATGGGCGTCGTGCCGCCGGAGCCGGGGTTCAACCAGGGGCTGCGGGACGCCTGCCACAAGAACGGCGCCCTGTACATCTCCGACGAGGTGATGACCGGGTTCCGTACGAGCAGGAGCGGCTGGTACGGGGTCGACGGGGTCGCGGCCGACCTCATGACCTTCGGGAAGGTCATGGGCGGCGGATTCCCCGCCGCCGCCTTCGGCGGCCGCGCCGACGTCATGGCCCACCTCGCCCCGGCCGGGCCGGTCTACCAGGCCGGCACCCTCTCCGGGAACCCGGTCGCCACCGCCGCCGGGCTCGCCCAGCTGCGGCTCCTCGACGACGCCGCCTACGAGAAGGTGAACGTCGTCTCGGCGCAGATCCAGTCCCTCGTCACCGAGGCGCTGAGCAAGGAGGGCGTCGCGCACCGGCTGCAGACCGCCTCCAACATGTTCTCGGTGTTCTTCACCGACCGGCAGGTGCGCGACTACGAGGACGCCAAGCGGCAGGAGTCGTTCCGCTTCACCGCGTTCTTCCACTCGCTGCTGTCGAACGGCGTCTACCTGCCGCCGTCGTCGTTCGAGTCCTGGTTCGTGTCCACGGCCCACGACGAGCGGGCCATCCAGACGATCGCCGACGCCCTTCCGGCGGCGGCCCGGGCGGCTGCGGAGGCCACCGCGTGAGCAACAGCACCGGCAACACCGGCGAGGCCGGCCGCAAGGACGTCACGGTCGTCCACCTGATGCGGCACGGCGAGGTCGACAACCCGGACGGGGTCCTCTACGGCCGGCTGCCCGGCTACCACCTGTCCGAGCTGGGCCGGCAGATGGCCGACCGGGTCGCCGAGCACCTCGCCTCCCGGGACGTCACCCACGTCGTCGCCTCCCCGCTGGAGCGGGCGCAGGAGACCGCCACCCCGATCGCCAAGGCGCACGGTCTCGACCTGGACACCGACGCGCGGCTCATCGAGGCGGAGAACGTCTTCCAGGGCAAGACCTTCGGCGTGGGGGACGGCGCCCTGCGCAAGCCGGACAACTGGAAGCACCTCGTCAACCCGTTCCGGCCGTCCTGGGGGGAGCCCTACGTCGACCAGGTCGTGCGGATGATGGGCGCGCTGAACGCGGCCAGGGACCAGGCGCGCGGGCGCGAGGCCGTGCTGGTCAGCCATCAGCTGCCGATCTGGATCGTGCGGTCGTACGTCGAGCGGCGGCGGCTGTGGCACGATCCGCGCAAGCGGCAGTGCACGCTCGCCTCCCTGACGACGTTCACCTACCAGGGCGACAGGATCGTGTCGGTGGGCTACAGCGAGCCCGCCATCGATCTCGTCCCGGCCCATCTGCGAGCCGGTGCCAAGCCGCAGAAGGGCCGGGGCACGGCCCAGGGAAAGGCCTTCGGAGCCTGACGGACGACCGTTTCTGACGGCCCGTTTGGCAAGGGTTGACGGGCTTTTACGGTAGCCGTTACGAAAAGCACACAAATGAACGGAACCTTCCCGATCGTCGCGCCCTCTCAGTGGGTGACCAGCAGCAGGCGCGACGATCGGGGATCTCCATGCCCACCATCTCCCGGACCCTCTCCCGGCGAGGCGTACTCGGCCTCGGCGCGGGCGCGGCGACCGCCGCCGGTCTCGCCGGCTGCGGGGGCCTCAAGTCCTCGGACGGCGCGGGGCATCCGGACGGTTCCGGCAAGGGCGGGGGCAAGCCGGACGGGAAGAACGGCACGCGCCCGGCCCGGCCCATCGGCGACGGCTCCACCTCCTTCACCGGCAGGCAGCCGCACCAGCCGGCCAAGCCCGAGCCGCTCGAGCCGGGGCAGACCCCGCCGCAGTTCGTGATCTTCTCCTGGGACGGCGCCGGCGAGGTCGGCAACGGACTCTTCCCGCGCTTCCTGGACCTCGCCAAGCGGCACGGCGCGAGCATGACGTTCTTCCTCTCGGGGCTGTATCTGCTGCCGGAGTCGAAGAAGCGGCTGTACGAGCCCCCGAACAACCCGCGCGGCGCCTCCGACATCGGCTACCTCACCGACGAGCACATCAAGGCCACGCTGGCCAACGTCCGCCGCGCCTGGCTCGAGGGCCACGAGATAGGCACCCACTTCAACGGCCACTTCTGCGCCGGCAGCGGCACGGTCGGCAACTGGACCCCGCAGCAGTGGCAGAGCGAGATCCGGCAGGCCAAGGCGTTCGTGAAGGAGTGGCGGACCAACAGCGGCTGGACCGATCTGCCGTCGCTGCCCTTCGACTACGACAAGGAACTGGTGGGCGGCCGCACGCCCTGTCTGCTGGGCCAGAACAACCTGCTGCCCACCGCCCGCGAGCTGGGCTGGCGCTACGACGCCTCCTCGCCGGGCGGCCGTCAGACGTGGCCGGTGAAGCGGATGGGCATCTGGGACCTGCCGCTTCAGCAGATACCTTTCCCCGGACGTTCCTTCGAGGTCCTGTCCATGGACTACAACATGCTCGCCAACCAGTCGGTCAACTCGACCAAGGCTCCCGCCTACAACTACCCGGGCTGGCGGAAGCAGTCCGCCCAGGCGTACATCCAGGGATTCCAGCGGGCATACGAGACAAACCGGGCACCGTTCTTCATCGGCAACCACTTCGAGCAGTGGAACGGCGGCATCTACATGGACTCCGTCGAGGAGGCCTTCACGCACATCGCCCGGGAGAAGGAGAAGGGCGCGGACGTGCGTCTGGTCTCCTTCCGGCAGTTCGTGGACTGGATGGACGTGCAGAAGCCCGAGGTGCTCGCCCGGCTCCGGACGCTGGAGGTCGGGCAGCGGCCCACCGGCGGCTGGAAGGAGTTCCTGCGGGACGCCAAGTCGGCCTCCTCGAACGCCGCCTGAGCGCGGTCCGGGCGTAGCGCCCGAAATGTCCCGTGTAAATACGCCCTGAAATGCGGTTTTCCGCCCGGCAGGGGGGCGCGCGAGATCGCCGGAACAGGCATGCGAAACTTTTCACATGAGTACCCGTAGCCGCGCCGTCCTGCTCAGCGCCGTGGCCGCCCTGTCCGCCCTGACCCTGTCCGCGTGCGGCGAGGGCGGTACGTCCGGCGGCGGTGGCGACACCCACTTCGTCACCGGCCACAACGGCGTCGACACCGCGCCCCGGGGCAAGCGGGCCGCGGCACCGGACCTGTCCGGCAGGACCATCGACGGCAAGACCCTGGACGTCGCCGACTACAAGGGGCAGGTCGTCGTCGTCAACGTCTGGGGTTCGTGGTGCGGGCCGTGCCGCGAGGAGGCCACGTACTTCGCCAAGGTGTCCGGGGACTACGCCGGCAAGGGTGTGCAGTTCGTGGGCATCAACACCCGGGACACCAGCACCACCCCCGCGGTCGCCTTCGAGAAGGAGCACGGGATCGGCTACCCGAGCCTGTACGACCCCACGGGCAAGCTGATGCTCCGCTTCGGCAAGGGCACCCTCAACCCGCAGCTGGTCCCGTCCACGCTCGTCATCGACAAGGAGGGGAAGGTCGCGGCGCGTGCGCTGGAGCCGCTCGACGACACCGCCCTGCTGAAGATGGTCAAGCCGGTTCTGGCGGAGAAGTGACGTGAGCGCACTCCTCACGCTCGCCGCGGAGAACCAGACCGTGAAGAGCGGCGCGCTGCTGGTCGCGCTGCCGATCGCCCTGCTCGGCGGCCTCGTCTCCTTCTTCTCCCCGTGCGTCCTGCCCCTGGTGCCCGGATACCTCTCCTACGTCACCGGGGTCGCCGGCACCGATCTCGGTGATGCCCGGCGGGGCCGGATGGTCGGCGGCGCCTCCCTGTTCGTCCTCGGCTTCAGTGCCGTGTTCGTCTCCAGCGGGGCGCTGTTCGGCTTCTTCGGCTGGACGCTGCAGGAGTACAAGGACACCCTGACCCGGGTGCTCGGCGTGCTCATGATCCTCATGGGCGTGTTCTTCATGGGGCTGATGCCCTGGTTCACCCAGCGCGAGTTCCGCTTCCACAAGCGGCCGACGACCGGCCTGCTGGGCGCGCCCGTACTGGGTGCCCTGTTCGGCATCGGCTGGACGCCCTGCATCGGCCCGACGCTCGCCGCGGTGAACACCCTCTCCATCCACGAGTCGAGCGCGACGCGCGGTGCCGTGCTGATGACGGCCTACTGCATCGGCCTCGGTGTTCCCTTCGTGCTCACCGCGGTCGCCTTCCGCAAGGCGCTCGGCGCCTTCGGCTGGGTCAAGCGCCACTACGTCTGGGTGATGCGGATCGGCGGCAGCATGATGATCCTGACCGGTGTGCTGCTGCTGACCGGGGCGTGGGACAGTCTCGTGCAGCAGATGCAGACCTGGTCCAACGGCTTCAGTGTGGGGATCTGACTCGATGAGCACGACTTCCAGGACCCAGCCCGGCGACTCCCCGGGTGCGTCCGAAAGCCTGGAGCAGGAGGAGCTGGGCGCCGCGGGCTCCCAGCTGTCCACCGCGCCCCGGGAGGAGCCGGTGAGCCTGCCGGGCCTCGGCGTGATCGGCTGGGCCCGCTGGTTCTGGCGGCAGCTGACCTCCATGCGGGTCGCGCTGCTGCTGCTCCTGCTGCTCTCGCTCGGCGCCATCCCCGGCTCGCTGATCCCGCAGACCGGTGCCGACGCGGCCAAGGTCGAGGACTTCCGCAAGACGCACGGGACGCTGGCGCCGGTCTACGACAAGCTCGGCCTGTTCCACGTCTACAGCTCGGTGTGGTTCTCCGCGATCTACATCCTGCTGTTCGTCTCCCTCATCGGCTGCATCATCCCGCGCACCTGGCAGTTCGTCGGCCAGCTGCGCGGCCGGCCGCCGGGCGCCCCGCAGCGGCTGACCAGGCTGCCCGCGTACACCACGTGGCACACGCAGGCCGATCCCGAGCAGGTCCGCGAGGCCGCGCTCGCCCTGCTGAAGAAGCGCCGCTTCCGCGCCCATGTCGCCGGTGACGCCGTCGCCGCCGAGAAGGGCTATCTGCGCGAGGTGGGCAACCTCGTCTTCCACATCGCGCTGATCGTGCTGCTGGTCGCCTTCGCCTCGGGCCAGATGTTCAAGTCCGACGGCACCAAGCTGATGGTGGAGGGCGACGGCTTCTCCAACGCGCTGCCGATGTACGACGACTTCAAGTCCGGCAGCCTGTTCCGCAACGACGACCTCGTGCCGTTCAGCTTCGACCTCAAGGACTTCAAGGGCACCTACGAGGTCAGCGGCCCCAACCGGGGCACCCCGCGCACCTTCGAGGCGAGGATCACCTACAGCAGGGGCGCGTACGGCAAGGAGCGGTCGACCACCGTCAAGGTCAACCAGCCGCTGAAGATCGACGACTCCAAGGTCTACCTGGTCAGCCACGGCTACGCGCCCGTCGTCACCGTCCGCGACGGCAAGGGCAAGGTCGTCTACCACGACGCCGTACCGCTGCTGCCGCTCGACGGCAACGTCAGCTCCAACGGCGTGGTCAAGGTGATGGACGGCTACCGCGACGCCCAGGGCAAAAAGGACCAGCTCGGCTTCCAGGCCTTCTTCGTCCCGACCTTCGACGCGAAGAGCGGCACGATGCTCTCGCAGTTCCCGGCGCTGGTGAACCCGCTGCTCGCGGTGAACGCCTACCACGGCGACCTGGGCGTCGACTCGGGCATCCCACAGAGCGTGTACCAGCTGAACACCAAGCACATGAAGCCGTTCAAGGACGCCAAGGGCCAGCTGCTGAAGAAGCTGCTCAAGCCGGGCGACTCGATGCGGCTGCCGAACGGCGCCGGGTCCATCACCTTCGAGAAGGACATCAAGGAGTGGGCCGGCTTCGAGATCGTCCAGGAGCCGGGCGGCGGCTGGGCGCTCGGCGGTGCCTTCGCCGCGATCTTCGGTCTGGCCGCGTCCCTGTTCATCCAGCGCCGCCGCGTGTGGGTGCGGGCGGTGCGCGGCGCCGACGGTGTGACGGTCGTCGAGATGGCCGGGCTCGGCCGCAGCGAGTCCGCCAGGCTGCCCGAGGAGCTGGGCGACCTGGCCGGCGTCCTCTACGACCGGGCACCGGCTGCGGCCGCCCCCGACGACACCGAGGGTGCCGCCCCCGACGACGGATCGCCCCGGGACCCCGACGGCGCCTCCGCCGGCCCCTCGACCGATGCCTCCGCCGGCGCCTCGACCGGTGCCTCCGCCGGCCCGTCGACCGATGCCTCCGCCGGCGCCTCGACCGGCGCCTCCGCCGACCCCTCGACCGGCGCCTCCGCCGGCGCCTCCGCGAAATCCTCCGCCGTACCTGCCGAAGGGGCTGAGAAGTGACTCTCGCCGCCGCAACCGACCTCGCCTCCGCGACCAACGAGCACCTGGCGAGCATCAGCAACACGCTGATCTACTCCTCGATGGCCGTGTACACCCTGGCCTTCTTCGCGTACATCGCCGAATGGCTCTTCGGCAGCCGCAGCAAGGTCGCCCGGACGGCCGCCGCGCTGACGGCGCGGCCCACGACCGCCGCGGCGCCCGCGGTCACGGTCAAGCAGGCCGGCGGCACCGCCGTGCTGGAGCGGCCGAAGGTCGTCGTCCGCTCGGCGTCCGGCGCCCGGGACGTGCCGGACGGCCCCGGCGCGCACGGCGGTGACGCGCAGGGCGACCTCTACGGACGGATCGCCGTCTCGCTCACCGCGCTCGCCTTCCTCGTGGAGCTGGCCGGGGTGGCCTCCCGCGCGGCCTCCGTGCAGCGGGCGCCGTGGGGCAACATGTACGAGTTCAACATCACCTTCTCCACGGTCGCCGTCGGCGTGTACCTCGCGCTGCTGGCCCTGAAGAAGAACGTGCGCTGGCTCGGGCTGTTCCTGATCACCACGGTCCTGCTGGACCTCGGCCTCGCCGTCACCGTGCTGTACACCGCGAGCGACCAGCTGGTCCCCGCGCTGCACTCGTACTGGCTGTACATCCACGTCTCCACCGCGATCTTCTGCGGGGCGGTGTTCTACGTCGGCGCGGTCGCCACGCTCCTGTACCTCTTCAAGGACGCGTACGAGAGCAAGCTGCAGGCGGGCGGCAAGCCGGGTTCCTTCGCCACCTCGGTGCTGGAGCGGCTGCCCGCGTCCGCCTCGCTCGACAAGTTCGCCTACCGGGTCAACGCGGCCGTCTTCCCGCTGTGGACGTTCACGATCATCGCGGGCGCGATCTGGGCGGGCGACGCCTGGGGCCGCTACTGGAACTGGGACCCGAAGGAGACCTGGTCGTTCATCACCTGGGTCGCCTACGCCTGCTACCTGCACGCCCGCGCCACGGCCGGCTGGAAGGGCCGCAAGGCCGCCTACCTGGCGCTGCTCGCCTTCGGATGCTGGCTGTTCAACTACTACGGCGTCAACATCTTCGTCAGCGGCAAGCACTCCTACGCGGGCGTGTAGTCGCCCCGGCGACTGCTACGCGGGCGTGGAGTCGCCCGGTCGGTCACACTGGTGTCATGAGCGGTTCCATCGAACAGGGCACCAGCCAGACGCACGGGAACACGCACATACTCCATCTCCTGGTGCGGATCCCGCGGCCGATGCAGGACGTCTGGGCGGCGGTGGCCACCGCCGAGGGCATCGGGCGCTGGTTCACCGCCGTCGAGGTCCTGGAACCCCGCCTCGACGGCCCGGTCACCCTGCGTGACCTGGGGGCCGGGCGGATCACCGCGTGGGACGTGGACCGAGTCGCCGAGTACACCCTGGACAGCGGCGGCCGCCTCCGCTTCCATCTGGAACGGGACGGGAACGACGGCAGCGTGCTGCGCTTCACCCACGAGTTCCAGGGCGAGGGCGCGACCCAGTCCGGCTGGCACTCCCGATTCGAACGGCTGATCGAGCGCCTGCAGTCCCCGGCGGACGTCGCCGGCCAGGACCCGCTGCCCGGTCAGCTCACCTAGGACGGCGGCAGGCACTCCTTGCCCGGTGGCCTGCCCTCCGGCCAGGCGATGCGGACGAAGCGGGAGCCGCCGCGCGGGGTCAGCTCCACGATCGGTACGGCCTTGTCGTACGGGTTGCCGTGCACGTCCAGGCAGATCCAGCCGGCCGCCCCGTCCACCCGCAGCGACCCCTTCACCTGCGGCCACTGCAGGCCCACGTCCCCGAGCGCGGGCACGCTGCCGCCGCCCGGCACCGCCTCCCGGATGCCGTGCACGGCCAGCCGCAGGGTGTCGTACCCGATGATCAGCTGGCCGTCGTCCAGGGCGGTGGCTCCGATCGGGCCCATCGGCTCCCGGCCGGCGGCCGTCAGCAGCTCCCGCAGCGCGGCGAAGTCCGCGGCCGAGCCGCCCGTCGGCGCCGGGTCCTTCGTCCACGCGTCCGGGTGGGCCAGGGAGGTGTAGCGCACGGAGAGGTTGTGCTCCAGGGCGGACCGGTCCAGCTTCTTCTCGTGGGTCAGGTAGGAGGCCTCGTCGCCCGTCAGCACCGTGAACCTCCGGTCCTGGCAGCCGCGGCCGCCGAGCGCGTTGACGAACTGCCGCAGCTGGGTGTGCCGGCCCGCGAACAGCAGCGTGTCCGTCTGCCGGGAGGTGTCGCACACCAGGTGCGTGATCTGCCGGAAGGTGTTGGCGGTCGTGCCCTCCGCACTGCGGTCGGCGGGCGGGGTGAACGGCTGCGGCTCGTACGGCGAACCCTTGATCAGCGCGGCGAACGACTTCTGCAGCGTCCGGGTGTACGGGTCACCGGGCCTGTCGTACACCAGCAGCGCCTTGCCCGCGCTCACCTTGGCGAAGGAGGCCAGCGCGCGGGCCTCGTCGGTGTTGGTCGGCGAGACCCGGGCCAGGCCCGGGAAGGGGTCCCTGCCCCGCTGCCCGTTGGCGAGGTCGTCGGCGGTGATGGAGGAGCCGATCACCGGGATGTGGCGGCGGGTCAGCTCCTCGACGGCCCTCTTGTTGGTGTCGGTGCTCTGGCCGATGCCGGCGACCGCGCGCAGCCGGTCCGCGCTCGTGGTCATCCGCGTCAGCCGGTCCACCGCCTGCCGCCAGTGGTCGCCCGTCGCCCCCGGGTTGGCCAGCACCAGGCGGATCTGCGGCGCCTCCCCGTTGGAGTCGTGGTTGGCCTGGTACTGCGCCAGATAGGCGCCCTGCAGCTGGTGCTGGATGTCGCTCAGGCTGGTCGGCGAGGTCGAGGTGTACGGCAGCATCAGCGCCACCGTCACGAAGCCGCCCGGCTCCAGCCGGTCGTTCTCCCGCCCGATCGCGGCGACGACCGCCCGCAGCCGGGCCTGCCCGAAGTCGTACGGGCCGGTCGCCACGCCCACGCACTCGTCGCCGTCCTGCGGCCGGCTCACCCCAGGCGCACAGGAGCGGTCCTCGTGGGCGAGGGCCCGTACCCCGTACACCAGGCCGGTCACCAGGGCCGCCGTCACCAGCAGGGCGAGATAGCGGCGCAGCGGGATCTCCCACACGCCCTCCCGTATCCACGCCCCCACACTCCTGCGCGCCATCACGCCTCCCCGCTGCGCTCGTCCGGGCCGTCGTCCGTGTCGTCGGGGGTGCCGGCGTCGCCGGTGGTGCCGGGGCCGTCCATCGGGCGCCCGGCGAGCGCCGCCGCCGGCCAGTCCCGCGAGGCCCGCCACAGCAGCGCGTTGCCCGCCGGCCGCAGGTTGGACAGCTGCTCCAGCTCGAAGCGGAGCCGGTCGCACACCCGCGGGTCGGGCAGCACCAGCGGATCCGCCAGCTGCCACACCGCGTGCAGCAACCGCCGCACCCGCAGGTGCAGTACGGCGTCCACGCCGTCCGGCACCGCCTGTTCGGCGTCCGTGCGGCCCAGCGCCACCGCGGTCCGCCGGTCCCCGTGGCCGCCGCGGTCGTGGCCCTCGGCGTCGTGGGCGTGGAAGTAGGGCGCGGACGCGATGAACCGCAGGGTGCGCAGCCAGGTCCGGGTGTCCGAGGCCGGGAAGCTGTCGCGCAGGTGGGCCACCGCCGGCTCCTCCACGCCCAGGGCGAGTTCGTGGTGCAACCGGTAACGGGCGTGCGCGGCCCCCGAGTAGTGGGTGGTCAGCGTCTCGTGCGCGGTACGCCAGGCAGTGTGGTCCGCGTCGCGCAGGTGCAGCCGGAGCAGCAGCAGGGTGCGCACGAACGGGTCGCCCACGAACCGGCCCGGCACGGCGGGCAGCCCCTCCTCGGCGAGGAGCGTCTGCAGGGCCCGTACGTTCGCCGGGCCGAAGGTGTCCGGGAGCAGCGCCGCGGCCAGCACGCAGGCCGAGTCGTGATCGTGGGCGGCGGCCAGCACGGTCAGCTCCTCCAGGTACTCGGCCGGCACCAGCCGGTCCAGCAGCGTCTCGTAGGCGGGCCGGCCGGGCCCGTCCTCGGCGGGCCGTAACTCCGCGGTGAGCAGCTCGCCCAGCGCGGACGCCCCCGGCAGCCGCTGTGCGGCCGCCTCGGCGAGCAGCACGACACCCAGGGGGTTCCCGCCGGTCAGCCGGTGCACGGCGGGCGGCAGCCCGGGCGGCACCGGGGTCTGCGCGCACAGGGCGCCGACGATGTGCAGGGTGTCGTCCGCGCTCAGCGGCGGCAGCGCGACCAGCAGCGCCCGCGAGGAGGGCGCCGCGTCCGGTGTCCAGTCGCAGCGCCGGGCCACCTCCGGCAGCTCCCGCCGGACCGCGCTGCGCAGTTCGTCGCGGCCCTCGCCGCGCCGGGCCGCGACGAACGCCACCTGGTCGGCGATCCCCTCGGCGCGGTCGCGCAGCACGGCCGAGACGAGCCCCGGGCCCGGCGCCGACTGCGCGTTGTCCAGCAGCACCAGCGGCCGGCCGAGCCGCCGCATCCGCGGCAGCACGCCCGTGTACGCCTCCGTCAGGTCGGCCAGCAGCGCCCGCACCAGATACCGCTCGGCGTGCTCCCGCGGGCTGCCGCCCGCCTGGAAGTGCCGGGCCAGCAGGATCAGTCCGCGCTGGGCGTTGCCGCCCGCGTTCGGATACGTCCGGTACCAGACGGACGCCTTCTGCTGCCGGCGGCTGGCGAACCCCTCGGCGACGGACTCCAGGGTCGCCTCGATCGCCCCCTGCAGCAGCTGCCCGGTGCCGGTGGCCGCGGCGACCACCTTGGCCGCCACCTTTCCGGCCCAGCGCCCGGCGAAGCCGCTGATCCAGGTGCCGCTCTCGTTCAGCAGCAGGATCCGCTCGACCTCGCGGCGGATCCGCTCGGAGTCGGCGTCGCCCCAGCCGCCCGCGGCCACCGCGACCAGCCCCGACATCAGCCGCGGGAACGTGATCCGCCCGGCGCCGGTCACCGGCTCCGCGAGCTGCTCGGCGAGCACCAGCAGCGCCTGCGCGAGCGGCGACCAGGAATCGGCCGGCCGGTCCGCGGGCGGCAGCAGGAACTGGTCCTCCGCGCAGTCGACCAGGGCGACCGGCGTGTGCCCCTTGTAGCCCTCCCGCAGCTCGCCGAGGACCGCGCTCTTGCCGAGCCCGCGCGCCCCGGTCAGCACCACGAACGGCGGCTCCTCCGCGTGTTCCAGCGGATGACCGCGGTGATGATGGGGGCGCAGGCCCACGAGGCGCGGTGCGAGACCGGCCGGATCGACATCGAACAGCGCCCCACGCCCGTGCAACCGTCTGTGCACCGCATCTCCCCCTCAACGACAGTGTAGGAAGGGAGAGTTGCTTCGGGCCAGGGTCAATGGTGTCCCATGTGTCATGAGACGGCCGGAAGGCTCCCGTGGGCCACCGAGGCGATGTGGTCGCGCAGCCGTTCCACGTACAGCCGCAGGTTCTTCGCCGCCGTGTCCGTGTCCGGGTAGCGGCTCGCCACCCACAGCCCCTCGGGCAGCCGGTTCACCCACACGCACACCTGGTCGCCGTACGACACCCGCAGCAGCCCGTGCGCCTTCAGCTCGGCCCAGCGCTCGGCGCCGGGGATGCCCCGGGCGTCGACGTAGGAGACGATCGAGTACAGGTCGGGCGAGGTCGGCCGGAAGTCCGCGCCGAGCAGGCTCAGCACCCGGGCCAGCGGCATCCGGGCCAGCGGCCGGTTCGCCTGCAGTTGGGCGCGCACCGTCCGCAGGGTGTCGGGGAAGCCCGGGTTGCGCTCCACCGGCACCTCGATCGGGGCGCCGCCCACGTACCAGCCGACCGACTCGCTCCACCGGGACTTCACCCGGGTGTGGAACGGCACCACCGTCCGGTACACCGGCTGCCCGCCCAGTTCGTGGACGATCAGCGCGGTCGCGGCCAGCAGACCGACCAGGCTGCCGCCGTAGGGCCTGCAGTACGCCTCGAACGCCGCCGCCTCGGCGGCGTCCGCCAGCGGCTCGCACAACATCTGCTGCCGGGGCAGCGGGCCGCCCGGCTCCAGGCCCAGGTCGACCGGGAAGCTCGGCAGCACCCCGTCGCAGCGGTGGATGAACTCGCGCCAGCGGCCGACGATCGCGTGCCGGCCGTCGATGCCGTCCGCGTCCGCCCGCTCGATCTCGCAGAAGTCGATGTAGCTGGCCGCCGTGGCTCGGGGGCCGGGCTCGGTTCCGGCGAGACCCGCCGCGTACAGCTCGTGGATCTCGGCGGGGGCCCGGGTCAGGGAGTAGGCGTCGACGTTGCTGTGGTCGAAGGCCAGGTACACGCTCGCGCCGTCGTCCCGCACGACCGCCGTGTAGATCAGGTTCGGCCAGCGCAGCGCGTCCGCGACCGTGTCGAAGCGGTCCTGGAGGTGGCCGACGAGATCGTCCGCGTCCGGGAAGTCCCCGGCGTCCTCCCGGCTCAGGGAGACGTCGGCGGCGTCGAGGGTGAACCGGCGCAGTTCCTCGCCCACCCAGCGAAAGCCGCTGCGCAGCGTCTCGTGCCGCACGGTCCAGGCGCGCAGCGCCTCCTGCAGCACGTCGAGGTCGACCGGACCGGGCAGGTCGAAGGCCGTACCCAGCCAGGTCGGCACGAACAGGCCGTCCTCGCGGACGCACTTGGCCGTCCGGATGTGCGACTCCTGGATGTAGGCCGGAGGCCTGGAGTCCTCCGGCAGTCCCGTCGCCACCTCGACGGTCGCCGGGCTCAGCGTCCACTCGACGAGCCGTCCCGGCCGGACCTCGCAGCGCTGGATGTCAGTGATTCGCACGCGTCTCCCATCACAGAAAGGGGGCCCATGGATGCGGGCCCCCTTCAAGGCAATGCCGTGGGACGCGGCCGGGACATGCCCGTCCGGTCCATTTCAACGGAACGGGTGGCAGGCCGAACGCGGATGTGATTAACCGACGGTGACGGGAACGGACCGAGCCCGGCACCGTGATCCCCGGCCCGGAAGCCCTGAGACGGGGTCCGGACACCTCCTCTGGGCCGTCCGCGGCAATCCGGTCCGCTCCCGCTGGTGCCTGCCGCCGGAACACCCGCACCCCGCGGCACAATCGGGCCGATCAGGACACGGCACCGTGTCCGGGCGACGTCGAGGGGACCGACCGATGGGCACAGCCGGACGTCCGGACCGCAGAGTGCTGCTCGCCGGCGGACTCGCGGGCGCCACGCTCGCGCTCGCGGGCTGCGCGCCGACGAGGGCCGTCCCGGCGTCGGCCGCCGCTTCGCCGGAACCGCGGTCCACCCCGCCGGGCACGCCCGCCGCGGCGTTCGCGAGGCTGCTGGAGGGCAACAAGCGCTGGGTGAGCGGAGACCTCCACCACCCCGACCGGGATCCGGACCGGCGTCAGTTCCTGGCCCAGAAGCAGCAGCCGTTCGGCTCGGTCCTCGCGTGCATCGACTCCCGCGTGCCGCCGGAACTCCTCTTCGACACCGGCCTGGGCGACCTCTACGTGATGCGCACGGGCGGGGAGGCGATCGGCCCGGTGGTCACGGGTTCCGTCGAGTACGGGCCCATGACGAGCGGCACCCCGCTCATCGTGGTCCTCGGCCATCAGCGCTGCGGCGCCGTCAAGGCCGCCTACGACTCCCTCCGCGCCGGCAAACCGCTGCCCGGCAATCTGCAGGCGATCGCCGAGGCGCTGCGGCCGGCGTACGAGCAGGCGGCCCGGAAGCACGGCGGCGACCCGGTCGAGACCATGGCGCGCGCCCAGGTGAGGCTGACCGCGGACGACCTGCGCTCCAACCGGGACCTGGCCCCGCTCGTGAGGAAGGGCTCCCTGGCCGTCGTCGGCGCCTACTACTCGCTCGACACCGGCAAGGTGGAGGTGCTGACGGGCGCCCCCGCCTGATCGGGCCGCCGCTCCTCCGCGGGGCCGCCGCCCTTCTCCAACGCGACGACCGGCCGGAGTTCGGCCGGATCAGTCGTTGTTCCTCGGGTCGTCCCGGTCCAGGGACCTGAGGAAGTCGGGGTTGTCGTCGGGGGCCACCCAGCCGGCGGCGCCGCCCCGCCGCCCCGGCGCGGTGCCGTCCGCACGGGCCTGTCGCCTCCTGCCGGTGAGCAGCCAGGCGACCGGGCCGACCAGGACCTCGCCGAAGAGCAGGATGATGATCACCCACACCACCTTCGGCAGGTGGCGCACCTCTTCCTCGGGGGTGTTCAGACAGTCCACGAACGCATAGATCCACAGCGCGAGGACCAGCAGGAACGGCAGATACCTGAGCATGGTCGTGCGCTCTCCCGACGGTGTGAGACGGCCCCGGTGACCGGGCCAGGGTAGCGGGTGGCCGATACTGGGACGCATGGCTTACGACGATCTTCGCTCCCTGCTCCGGGCGCTGGAGCGCGAGGGCGACCTCAAGCGCATCAAGGCCGAGGTCGACCCCCACCTGGAAGTCGGGGAGATCGTCGACCGGGTGCAGAAGTCCGGGGGCCCGGCGCTGCTCTTCGAGAACGTCAAGGGCTCCGCGATGCCGCTCGCGATGAACGTCTTCGGCACCGACCGGCGGCTGCTGAAGGCGCTGGGCCTGAAGTCGTACGGCGAGATCTCCGAGAAGATCGGCGGGCTGCTGCGGCCCGAACTGCCGCACGGCTTCGTCGGTGTCCGCGAGGCCTTCGGCAAGCTCGGCGCGATGGCGCACGTGCCGCCGAAGAAGGTGAAGTCCGCGGGCGCGCCCGTGCAGGAGGTCGTCCTGCACGGTGACGAGGTGGACCTCGACCGGCTCCCGGCGCTGTTCACCTGGCCGAAGGACGGCGGCTCCTTCTTCAACCTGGGCCTGACCCACACCAAGGACCCCGAGACCGGCATCCGCAACCTGGGCCTGTACCGGCTGCAGCGCCACGACAGGCGCACCATCGGCATGCACTGGCAGATCCACAAGGACAGCCGCAACCACTACCAGGTCGCCGCGCGCCGCGGCGAACGCCTGCCGGTCGCCATCGCCTTCGGCTGCCCGCCGGCCGTGACGTACGCGTCCACCGCCCCGCTGCCCGGCGACATCGACGAGTACCTCTTCGCCGGGTTCCTCGCGGGCAAGCGGATCGAGATGGTGGACTGCAAGACGGTCCCGCTCCAGGTCCCGGCCAACGCCGAGGTGGTCGTCGAGGGCTGGCTGGAGCCGAGCGAGATGCTGCCCGAGGGGCCGTTCGGCGACCACACCGGCTTCTACACGCCGCAGGAGCCGTTCCCCGCGCTGACGATCGACTGCGTGACGATGCGCAGGCGCCCGCTGCTGCAGTCCATCGTCGTCGGCCGCCCGCCCACGGAGGACGGCCCCCTCGGCCGCGCCACGGAACGCTTCTTCCTGCCCCTCCTCAAGATCATCGTCCCGGACATCGTGGACTACCACCTGCCCGAGGCCGGCGGCTTCCACAACTGCGCGATCGTCTCGATCGACAAGAAGTACCCCAAGCACGCGCAGAAGGTGATGCACGCGATCTGGGGGGCCCACATGATGTCCCTGACCAAGCTGATCGTGGTGGTGGACGCCGACTGCGACGTCCACGATCTGCACGAGGTGGCGTGGCGGGCCCTCGGCAACACCGACTACGCCCGTGACCTCACGGTCGTGGAAGGCCCCGTCGACCATCTCGACCACGCCTCCTACCAGCAGTTCTGGGGCGGCAAGGCCGGCATCGACGCCACCCGGAAGTGGCCCGAGGAGGGCTACACCCGCGACGGCGGATGGCCGGACATGGTCCTGTCGGACCCGGATACGGCGGCCCTGGTGGACCGCCGCTGGAAGGAGTACGGGCTGTGACCTCCGCGTCCGCCGCCATCCCCCAGCCCGGACGCACCAAGGCGTTCCTGCGGCTGGTCATGATCGAGCACTCGGTCTTCGCGCTGCCCTTCGCCTACATCGCCTCGCTGACCGCGATGTACCGGTGGGACGAGAACATCCACTGGGCCCGGCTGCTGCTGGTCACGATCTGCATGGTCGGGCTGCGGACGTTCGCGATGGCGGTCAACCGCATCATCGACCGCGAGATCGACGCCCGTAACCCGCGCACCGCCCACCGCGAACTGGTGACGGGCGCGATGTCCGTCCGCCACGCCTGGACGGGCGCCCTCGTCGCGCTGGCGGTGTTCCTCGGCGCCGCCGCCCTGCTCAACCCCCTGTGCCTGGCCCTGGCGCCGGTCGCGGTGATCCCGATGGTGGTCTACCCCTACGGGAAACGCTTCACCAACTTCCCGCAGGCCATCCTGGGCCTCGCCCAGGCCATGGGCCCGATCGGCGGCTGGCTGGCCGTCTCCGGTTCCTGGTCCTGGGAGGCGGTGATCCTGGGCCTCGCCGTCGGCGTCTGGATCGGCGGCTTCGACCTCATCTACGCCTGCCAGGACGTCGAGACCGACCGCGAGATCGGCGTGCTGTCGGTCCCGGCCCGGTTCGGCGTCCCGGCCGCGATCTGGGGCGCGCGCGCCTGCCACACGGTGACGACGGCCCTGTTCGTCTGGTACGCCCTGGCCACCCATGCCGGCCCCTTCTTCTGGCTGGGCCTCGCCATCGTGGCGGGCGCGTTCGTCTACGAGCACCGCATCGTCCGCCCGCACGACCTGTCCCGCCTGAACCGGGCCTTCTTCTCGGTCAACGGCTTCATCGGGATTGCCCTGTTCGTGTGCGCGCTGCTGGACCTCGTGGTGCGTGGCCTGACCGCGTGAGCGGCCCGGGCCGCCACCCCGGTGGCCCCCGCCGCCCCCGGCGCGTCCGCCCCGGCCTGAGTCCTGGGCGACCCGCCGGTACGCTCAAGGTGTGAACGCAGGAGAAACGCAGCGCGCGCCTTGGATCGTGGGGGTGTCCGGAGCTTCCGGAACGCCGTACGCGGCTGCCGTGCTGCGGGCACTGCTGGCGGCGGGGGAAGCGGTGGACCTGGTGGTCAGCCGGGCCTCGCGACTGACGTTGCTGGACGAGACGGGGATCTCGTTCCGGGACGCCCACTGGCGGGACGACCTGCGGCAATGGCTGGCCCTTGGCGCCGACGGCAAGCCCGGGACCTTCGACGTGGACGTCAGCGCGGTGCGGTACTGGGGTGCGGGCGACCTCGCGGCCGGGCCGTCGTCGGGGTCGTACCCGGTGAAGGGGATGCTCATCGTGCCGGCCTCCACGGCCTGCGTGGCCGGCGTGGCGCTCGGCCTGTCCAAGGACCTGCTCCAGCGGGCGGCGAGTGTCACCCTCAAGGAACGGCGCACGCTGGTGGTCGCGGTCCGGGAGACCCCGCTGAACGGTCAGACCCTGCGGCACCTGGTCACGCTGGACGACGCCGGAGCCACGGTCGTGCCGGCCTCGCCCGCCTTCTACGCGGGTGCCACGCACATCCAGGATCTGGTGGACTTCGTCGCCGGGCGGGTGCTGGACGCGGCCGGCGTCGGGCACGGCCTGTACCGGCGGTGGCGGGGCGAACTGGGCGGTGGCGGACCGGACCGGTAGAGCCCGCTGAGCAAGGCGCGGTACCTCATCACTCTTCACTCCTCGGAACTCTTCAGCGGAAGGCTTCGATCGCATGGACGCGGTGGACAGGCAGCTCATCCAGGCCCTGAGGGAGAACGGCCGGGCCTCGTACGCGGAGCTGGGGCGCCTCGTCGGCCTGTCGGGACCCAGCGTCACCGACCGCATCAACCGGCTGGAGGCGGCCGGTGTCATCACCGGCTACCGCGCCACGGTGGACTCGCCGTCCCTCGGCCTCGGCGTCACCGCCCTCATCGGCATCTCGCTCTCGGACGCCGCCGACCACGAGGACGTGGCACAGCGGCTGCGGGACCTTTCGGAGATCGAGGACTGCTGGTTCATCGCCGGCGACGACTCCTTCATGCTCAAGGTGCGCTCGACGGACGTGGACGGCCTGGAGAAGACCATCCGGCGGCTGGGCGGGACCAAGGGCGTCTCCCGGACCCGTACCACGATCGTGCTCTCCACGAAGTGGGAGAACCGGGTCGGGGAACTGCCCGAAGAGGTCTAGGGATACCGTTGGTCGGGCTGTCGGAGAAAGGTGTGGGCATGGACGTCGGACTCAAGCGCGAGCTGGAGGAGAAGGTCCGCTCCGGTGAGCGGCTGACCCGCGAGGACGGCATCGCGCTGTACGAGTCGGACGACCTGGCCTGGCTGGGCGGCCTCGCGCACGAGGTGCGGACGCGGAAGAACGGTGACGTCGTCCACTTCAACGTCAACCGCCACCTCAACATGACCAACGTGTGCACCGCGTCCTGCGCGTACTGCTCGTTCCAGCGCAAGCCGGGCGAGAAGGACGCGTACACGATGCGCATCGAGGAGGCGGTGAAGCTCGCCAAGGCGATGGAGTCGGAGAACCTCACCGAACTCCACATCGTCAACGGCCTGCACCCGAACCTGCCGTGGCGGTACTACCCGCGCTCGCTCAGGGAACTCAAGGCGGCCCTCCCGCACGTCTCGCTGAAGGCCTTCACGGCCACGGAGATCCACCACTTCGAGACGATCTCCGGGCTGAGCGCGAGCGAGATCCTCGACGAGCTGATCGACGCGGGTCTGGAGTCCCTGACCGGCGGCGGTGCGGAGATCTTCGACTGGGAGGTCCGTCAGCACATCGTGGACCACCGCACCCACTGGGAGGACTGGTCCCGCATCCACCGCCTGGCGCACGAGAAGGGCCTGAAGACCCCGTGCACCATGCTCTACGGCCACATCGAGGAGCCCAGGCACCGGGTCGACCACGTCCTGCGTCTGCGCGAGCTGCAGGACGAGACGAACGGCTTCCAGGTCTTCATCCCGCTGCGCTACCAGCACGACTTCGTGGACATGCAGGACGGCAAGGTGCGCAACCGCCTCCAGGCCCGCACCCAGATGGCGACGGGCGCCGAGGCCCTCAAGACCTTCGCCGTCTCCCGCCTCCTCTTCGACAACGTCCCGCACGTGAAGGTCTTCTGGGTCATGCACGGCGTGCAGACCGCCCAGCTGGCCCTGCAGCACGGCGCCGACGACATGGACGGCTCGGTCGTCGAGTACAAGATCACCCATGACGCGGACAACTACGGCACACCGAACAAGCTGACCCGCGAGGACCTCCTGGACCTGATCCGGGACGCCGGTTTCCGCCCGGTGGAGCGCAACACGCGCTACGAGATCATCCGCGAGTACGAGGGCACCGACCCGACCCGCAGGGACGCCCCCCAGCCGATGCGGGTCTGAGCGGCCGGGATTCCCGCACCGCCCGGCTGCGGGGGCCCGAAGGGGCGCGGGGAACCGCGCGACGGGCCCACCCCGCCCCGCCCCGCAGCCGGACACGGCCCGAGCATGCCGCGTCCGGCTCGGTGCCGACTGCGTCGGTCCGTGCCATCGCCCACGAGATCAGTGGCCCTGGTGACCGATCACTCACGCCGTCAGGAGGACAAGGGCTGGACCCGCCCCGTCGCCAGGGCTGATCGTGGGAGACGTGAACGATCACCGAATGGCACCTGTCGGTCGCACAAGTTCGCCAGGCGCGACAAGCGATGTGGCCTTGGACGAAGAGGCCGGTGAGGTCCGCCGTTTCTGGAACCGGCTCGGCCTTCCCGGACTGATCGACGTCCACACGCACTTCATGCCCGAGCGCGTCCTGCACAAGGTCTGGGAATACTTCGACGCGCAGGGGCCGCTGACCGGCGGACTGGAGTGGCCGATCAGCTACCGGCAGCAGGAGGCGGAACGCGCTGCCGTGCTGCGCAGGTTCGGTGTGCGGGCGTTCACTTCGATGCTCTACCCGCACAAGCCCGGCATGGCCCGCTGGCTCAACGGCTGGGCCGCCGACTTCGCCCACCGCAACCCCGACTGTCTCCACACCGCCACCCTCTACCCCGAGCCGGGTGTCGAGACGTACGTCCGAGAGGCCGTCGAAGCGGGCGCGCGCGTGTTCAAGGCGCACGTACAAGTAGGGGCCTACGACCCGGCCGACGAACTCATCCAGCGGGCGTGGGGGGTGCTGGCCGAGGCCCAGGTCCCCGTGGTGATCCACTGCGGCTCCGGTCCCGCTCCAGGCAAACACACCGGCCCCGAGCCGATCGCACAGGTGCTGGCGCGACACCCGAAGCTACGGCTGATCGTCGCGCACCTGGGGATGCCCGAGTACGAGGACTTCCTCGGCATCGCCGAGCAGTACGCGGAGGTCCGGCTGGACACCACCATGACGTTCACCGACTTCACCGAGGGATTCATGCCGTTCCCCCGCCATGCCCTGCCTCGGCTCGCCGCGCTCGGCGACCGTGTCCTGCTCGGTTCCGACTTCCCCAACATCCCTTACCCGTACGTACACCAGCTCCACGCTCTGGAGCGGCTCGGCCTCGGGCCGGAGTGGCTGAGAGCCGTGTGCCACGACAACGCGGCAACGTTGTTCGGACTGTGATGACAGGACTCGGCTCCCAAGGGGCCCTCGGGCGGTATCGGACCCGGCTTTGGCGGTAGGGGAGTCGGTCAGGGGCCGCGGTCGCGAGCGTGTCGACGCGGTTCCCGCATGCGCGGCGGGCCTTGCGCTGCGCCGGGATCGCCTGGGTGCCCGGGGCGCCGTCGAGGGCGGGTACGCGGTGCGCACGGCGTCGGTCTTCGCGGCTGGGATGGCGGGGCGGCGTCCGCTCTTGCCGCCCTTGGCCCCGGCGGCCGCCCGACCCCGCTCGGCACGGCGTTCGCGGAGACGGTCACACGTACGCTCGCTCGCGGGTGACGACCGGGGTCCGAAAGACGGCTGCACGACCCCGCTCGGGGCGGCGTTCGCGGAGACGGTCACACGTACGCTCGCTCACGGGTGACGACCGGGGTCCGGAAGACGGCTGCACGCACACGCGCCCGGACGATGACCAGGATGCGGATGCTGTCTGCACGGACTCTTGTGTAATAGATACTATGCCCGCATGGCCCTTACGTTCACGCTCGACCCCGCCATCACCCCCGCCCTGCGCGACGGCATCCTCGACCTGTGGGCCGACGTCACCAACGCGGGCGGAGCCGTCGGCTTCGTGGCCCCCGTCACCCGCGAGGACATACGCCCCGACCTGGTGAACCACTTCGTCGCCATGGCCGAGGGACGGCACCGCCTGCTCGTCGGGCACGACGAGGCCGGCGAGGTGGCCGCGACCGCCTTCTTCTCCTTCAACAAGCACCGGCTCCGGCGGCACTGGCTGTGGCTCTACACGGTGATGGTGCACCCCCGCCACCAGGGCAAGGGCTACGGGCGGGAGCTGATGGCCGCCGCCGCGGACGCGGCCCGCACCTTCGACGGCATCGACGCGATCCGGCTCGGCTGCCGCGGCGGCCTCGGCCTGGAGCACTTCTACGCCTCCTGCGGCTACAAGGAGGTCGGCAGGGTGCCCGGCGCCATCCGCGTGTCCGCCGGCGACCACCGTGACGACGTCACCATGCTGCTGCCGCTCGTCTGACGGGTCCACCCGCCGCCAAGATCGAGCGGCGGGCGTGCTTCACTGGACGATGCCCGATATGGGTTGTCCGACCACACGTACGACACGGAAGAGTGGATTGAGATGCTCCGCTACACGCTGATGCGCCTCGGCATCTTCGCCGGCTGCCTCGTGGTCGTCTGGGGAGCCGTCTACTCCGGCATCTTCCCGCGCGGCTACGGCAACGCCAACTTCCTGTGGCTCCTGCTGCTCGCCATGGTGCTCTCGGCGCCGATCAGCTGGGTGGTGCTGCGCAAGGAGCGGGACCGGGCCTCGGCGCAGGTCGCCGGCAAGGTCGACCGGATGAAGGCCAACCTGGACGCCAACCGCAGCGTGGAGGACGGCGTCGACGACACCGCTCACGCGCAGGGGCAGACCTCCTGACCGAGCGGTCGGCTCCCGGCGCGCCAGGCCCGATTAGTCTTGCCCCATGGGTGCCGTGAAGACCAAGCGGATGCCGCGTGCGGTGCGGGAGCAGCAGATGCTCGACGCCGCCGTACGGATTTTCGGCCGGCGGGGGTACATGGCCGCGTCGATGGACGAGATCGCCGAACTGGCGGGCGTGTCCAAGCCGTTGGTGTATCTGTACCTGAACTCCAAGGAAGACCTCTTCACGGCCTGCATCCGCCGCGAGGCCGCCGCGCTGGCCGAGGCGGTGCACGCCGGTGCGCGGCCGGAACTGCCCGCGGACCGGCAACTGTGGGAGGGGCTGCGGGCGTTCTTCGCGCACACCGCCGAGCATCCCGACGCCTGGTCCGTGCTGCACCTGCAGGCCCGCACCCATGGTGAGCCGTTCGCGGCCGAGGTCGCCGCGATGCGCGAGGGCATCGTCGCGTTCGTGACCCGGCTGATCGCGGTCGCCGCCCGGGAGGCCCACCGGGACCCGGACCTGCCCGACCGCGAGGTCGCCGGCCTGGCCGAGGCACTGGTCGGCGCGGCCGAGTCCCTGGCCGCCTGGGCCAACACGACCCCGCACATCACCGCTCAGCAAGCCGCGGTCACCCTGATGAACTTCGCCTGGTCAGGCCTGTCCAACCTCATGCAGAACCACCCCTGGACCCCGCCCCCCGACACCACCTGACCCCCCAACCCACAGGCCCACACCCGGCAACCCCGAGCCACCCCTCCCACCTCAGGGGCGCGGGGAACTGCGCGAAAACCCCCACGCACCCGCACCCGAAAACGGCGAGGCACCCACCCCCACCTCAGGGGCGCGGGGAACTGCGCGAAAACCCCCACGCACCCGCACCCGAAAACGGCGAGGCACCCACCCCCACTTCAGGGGCGCGGGGAACTGCGCGAAACCCCCCACGCACCCGCACCCGGAAACGGCGAGGCACCCACCCCCTCCTCGGGGGCGCGGGGAACTGCGCGAAAACCCCCACGCACCCGCACCCGAAAACGCCGAGCCACCCACCCGCGCCCCCACACCCCCACGCACCCGCACCGAAACGACGGCGACCTCACCCCCCGCCCGACAACCCCCGCACCTCACCATCCAGATGAAGCCTGCCGCCCGCCCCCCGCAGGGCAAAGCGACCGGCACCGTCCGCCCCGTACGTCACCGTCCCCGGCAACAGCACCGGCGCCCGGAACCGCGCCCGGACGACCGCCGCAGGGGGCGTGCCGTGCGCGGCCAGACACCGCGCCACCGTCCACATCCCGTGCGCGATGGCCCGCGGAAACCCGAACAGACGCGCGGTGAGCGGATGCAGATGGATCGGATTGCGGTCCCCGGACGCGGCACCGTACCGCCGGCCCACATCCCCGGCGATCCTCCACTCGGCGACGACGGGCAGCACGACGTCCTCCAACGCCTCGGCGGACTCGGCGGACTCGGCGGACTCGGCGGACACCACGGACTCGGCGGACACCACGGACTCGGCGGACACCACGGGCTCGACGGCTTCGGCCGGCTCCGCGGACTCCACGGACTCGGCCGACCCTGACGACGCCGGACGCCTGTCGGTGCGGTGCCGGGCGAGATACGTGCTGCGGGACTCCCAGACGACGTCCCCGTCCAGCCGCAACCCGGTCACCACGGTCGCCTCCGTGCCGCGCCGGTGCGGTGCCAGCCCCTCGACCCACGCGGCCAGTTCGTACTCCCCGTCGGCGGGCAGCGCGGCGAACCGGACGATCTCGACCGAGGTGTGGACCAGCCCCAGCAGCGGCAGCGGAAAGTCCCGGTCGCTCATCAGCCGCATGGCCAGCGGGAAGCCGAGGACGTGCGGGTAGGTGACCGGGAGGTGCGGCTCGCCGGTGGGGAAGCCGCAGACCCGCTCGTAGGCGGCCAGCCCGGCCAGGTCCACGCGCAGGCCGGGCAGGACCAGCCGGGTGCGCGGGAACACCGCGTCCGGGGCCGGGCGCTTGAAGGGGGAGCGCAGGGCGCCCCGGGCCAGCAGCGGCCCGAGCGCGGGCGCGACGGTCAGCGTGACGGCGTTCATCAGGCCCCCAGCAGGCTCTGGCCGCAGACGCGGACGACCTGGCCGTTGACCGTGCCGGAGGCCGGGTGCGCCAGCCAGGCGATGGTCTCGGCGACGTCGATCGGCCGCCCGCCCTGGGCGAGGGAGTTCATCCGGCGCCCGGCCTCCCGCACGAACAGCGGGATCGCGGCCGTCATCCTCGTCTCGATGAACCCGGGCGCCACCGCGTTGACGGTCACCCCGTGCCCGGCCAGTGCGCGGGGCGCCAGGGACCGTACGAGCCCCACCACACCGGCCTTGCTCGCGCCGTAGTTGGTCTGCCCCGCGTTGCCCGCGAGCCCGGCGATGGAGGCGGTGGCCACGATCCGCCCGCCGGGGCGCAGGGTGCCCTTGGCGAGCAGCGCGTCGGTGGTGCGCAGCACGCTCGCGAGGTTGACGTCGAGGACGGAACTCCAGCGTTCCGCGGGCATGTTGACCAGCCGCCGGTCCCGGGTGACGCCGGCGTTGTGGACGAGGACGTCCAGGCCGTCGGGGAGGGCGGCGGCGATGCGCTCGCCCGCGTCGGCGGCGGTGACGTCGAGCGTGAGGGCGGTGCCGCCGAGGCGTTCGGCGACCCGGCGGGCGTCCGCTTCGGCGGCCGTCACGTCGAGTACCACGACCCGGGCGCCGTCCCGCGCCAGCGTCCCGGCGACGGCCTCCCCGATCCCGCGCGCGGCCCCGGTGACCAGTGCCGTCCGCCCGGCGAGCGGCCGGTCCCAGTCGGCCGGGGCCGTCACCTCCCCGCCGCCCGTCTCGATCACCTGGCCGCTGACATAGGCGGACTTGGGGGAGAGGAGGAACCGCAGGGTGGACTCGGCGGCGGTGGCGTCCGTCAGCCGCACCAGGTTCACGGTCCGGCCCCGTCCGGCCTCCTTGCCGAGCGAGCGGGTGAAGCCTTCCAACGCCTGCTGGGCGGCCGACTGGTGGTGGTCGGCGGGGTCCAGCGGGGCGCCGAGCACCAGCACCCGGCCGCTCGGGGCGACGGACCGCACGACGGGGTGGAGGGCCGCGTGCACCTCGGCGAGCGCGTCGACGTCCCGCACCCCGGTGGCGTCCAGGACGACCGCGGCGGGTTCCCGGTCGCCCGCCGTCAGCCCCGTGCGGGCGAGGACGGGCCCGAGTTCCAGGGTGGACGCCCCGGCGGTCAGGTGCAGCAACGGGCCGGACAGCAGGGGCCGCGCCTGCGACCACCGGACCAGCTCGGCCGGCTGCGGCAGGCCCAGGCGCCGGGTGAGGAAACGGCCGGGTGTCGTGCCGGTGAAGCTCAGGTAGCGGTCGGCCATGTCCAACTCCCGTGCGACTCGGTCGAAATTGCTTACTCTGCAGTAAGGTTACCGGAGGTAAGTCAAGGTGGGCCACTGTGGGCGGTCCATCGCCGAGGACCACCGACGTGGGTGAGGAGCAGATCGAGATGAGTCCCCTGGAGCCACCCCGCGTACGCCGGGTCGCGGTGCTCGGCGGCACCCGCATTCCGTTCGCCCGTTCCGACGGCCCCTACGCCACCGCCTCCGACCAGGAGATGCTCATCGCGGCCCTGAACGGCCTGGCCGACCGCCACGGCCTGCGGGCGCCGGGCGCGGTCGGAGAGTTCGTCGCCGGTGCCGTCCTCAAGCACAGCCGGGACTTCAACCTCGCCCGCGAGACCGTCCTCGGCTCCCGGCTGGACCCGCGCACCCCCGCGTACGACATCCAGCAGGCCTGCGGCACCGGACTGCAGGCCGTCATCGCCGCCGCCAACAAGATCGCCCTCGGCCAGACCGAGTCGGCCGTCGCGGGCGGCGCCGACACCGCGAGCGACGCGCCCCTCGGCGTCAACGACGACCTGCGCCGCATCCTGCTCGAGGTCCGCCGGGCGAAGTCGGCGCGCGCCCGCCTGAAGGCCCTGTCCCGGGTCCGCCCCGCGCACCTCGTCCCCGACATCCCGCGCAACGCCGAGCCGCGCACCGGTCTGTCGATGGGCGAGCACGCGGCGGTCACCGCCCGGGCCTGGGGCGTCACCCGCGAGGCCCAGGACGAACTGGCGGCCGGCAGCCACCGGCGCCTGGCCGCCGCCTACGACCGGGGCTTCTTCCAGGACCTGGTGATCCCCTTCCGCGGCCTGGACCGGGACCAGAACCTGCGCCCGGACTCCACCCCGGAGAAACTGGCCGCCCTGAAGCCGGTGTTCGGCCTCGGTCACCCGGACCCCACCATGACGGCGGGCAATTCGACCCCGCTCACCGACGGCGCGGCGCTGGTCCTGCTGGCGAGCGAGGAGTGGGCCGAGGCGCACGGCCAGGAACCCCTCGCCTACCTGACCGCGTACGAGACGGCCGCCGTCGACTTCGTCCACGGTGACGCGGCGGACGGCGAGGACGGTCTGCTGATGGCACCGGCGTACGCGGTCCCGCGCCTGCTGGAGCGCACCGGCCTGGACCTGGCCGACTTCGACCTGGTCGAGATCCATGAGGCCTTCGCCTCCCAGGTGCTGGCCACGCTGGCGGCCTGGGAGAAGCGGGGGCTGCCCCCGCTGGACCGCTCCCGCCTGAACGTGGCGGGTTCCTCGCTGGCCACGGGCCACCCCTTCGCCGCGACCGGCGCCCGCATCGTCGCCACCCTGGCCAAGCTCCTCGCGGAACGACCGGGCCCGGCCCGCGGCCTGATCTCGGTCTGCGCGGCGGGCGGCCAGGGAGTGACGGCGATCCTGGAACGCCCCTGAGCGCCTCACCCCCCTGAGCGCCTCACCCCCTCAACGCGGGCGCCCCGGCGCCCCTCCGCCCCTGAGCTCGTGAGCTCGTGAGCTCGTGAGCTCGTGAGCCGGAAGTCTCCGGGGTGCTGAAGTGCCCGAAGTCCACGGGCCCTTGACGGCCCTCGCGCGTCCGGACACCGCTGAACACCCGTCAACACCCCCCGGGCGCACCCCTCAACACTCCTGAACGACCATCAACGCCGCTGAACACCCCCCTCCCGACGGTCCGTACGAGTGTGCGCGGGTGCCTGCACATCAGTGGCCCCGGATCAACTCCATACCCGCACAACCCCCTCACAGCGGAGCCGTACGATCACCTGCCTAACCTGCGGTAACCCCTGCCGCCCCGGGGGCCACCGCAGGTGCACGCACGCCAGAGGAGCCGCCCGTGTCCACCCCGTACCCGAACACCCCCGTCTCCTCCGGGGCCCCGGTCCACGCCACCGACTACGACGGCCGCCCGGTCCTGGTCGCCCCCGAGGTACGACGGCTGGACGGCGCCGTACGGGAGGCGTCGGTCCCCCCGTTCGCGCCCCCGGTCACCCACGGCTCCCTCGCCGACCTGCCGTACGACAACGCGGAGACGGCTCCCCACGCGGTCGTCCTCAGCCGCAAGCTGTCCGACGGGAGCTGGACGGACGTGACGGCCGCCGGGTTCGCCGAGCAGGTCCAGGCCGTGGCCAAGGGGCTGATCGCCGAAGGCCTGATGCCCGGCGACCGGATCGCCGTCATGGCCAACACGACCTACGAGTGGACCCTGCTCGACTTCGCCGCCTGGGCGGCCGGTCTGGTCACGGTCCCGGTGTATCCCACCTCCTCCGTCTTCCAGACCCGTTGGATCCTGCACGACTCCGGCGCCGTCGCCCTGGTCACGGAGACCGCCGCCCAGGCCGCCGCCATCGGCCCCGAACTCCCGCACCTGCCCGGGCTGCGCCACCTGTGGGTGATGGAGAAGGACCACGTGGCCCGGCTCGCCGACGCGGGCGACCCGGTGCCGGACGGCGAGATCGGCGTACGCCGGGGCATGATGGGCCCGGCCACGCTCGCCACGCTGATCTACACCTCGGGAACCACCGGCCGCCCCAAGGGCTGCGCCCTCTCGCACGGCAACTTCTTCGCCGAGGTCGACAACGCGATCGAACTCCTCCACCCGGTCTTCAAGGCGAAGGGCGACGAGCCGTCGGTCCTCCTCTTCCTCCCCATGTCCCACGTCTTCGGCCGGATGGTGGCCATCGCCTGCGTCCGCGCCCGGGTACGCCTCGGCCACGCCCCCAGCCTCGCCCCGGCCGACCTCCTGCCGGACCTGGCCGCGTTCCAGCCGACCTGCCTGCTGACGATCCCGTACATGCTGGAGAAGATCTACAACTCCGCGCGGGCCAAGGCGGAGGCGGGCGGTCGGGCGGCGGCCTTCGACCGGGCGGCGGCCGTGGCCGAGCGCTACGGCGAGGCGCTGGAGGCCCGTCAGACCGGCACCGGCCACGGACCGAGCCGGGCCCTGAAGACACAGCGCACCTTCTACGACCCGCTCGTCTACCGCAAGATGCGCGCCGCCATGGGCGGCCGCGTCCGGCACGCGATCTGCGGCGGCTCCCCGCTCGGCCGGCGCCTCGCCGCCTTCTACGCGGGCGCGGGCATCGAGATCTTCGAGGGCTACGGTCTCACCGAGACCACCGGCGCCGCCACGGTCACCCCGCCCCTCAAGCCCCGCCTGGGCACGGTCGGCTGGCCGATGCCCGGCACGCGCGTGCGGATCGCCGCGGACGGCGAGATCCTCCTGGCCGGGGACCACGTGCTGCGCGGCTACTGGGACCCGCAGGCGGGCGGCGTGGTCCCCGCGACCCGCGACGGCTGGCTGCCCACCGGCGACCTCGGCGCGCTGGACGACGAGGGCTACCTGACCATCACCGGCCGCAAGAAGGAACTGCTGATCACGGCGGGCGGCAAGTCGGTCGCCCCGGCCCCGCTGGAGAACTGGCTGCGCCAGCATCCGCTGATCTCCCAGGTGATGCTGGTGGGCGACGGCCTCCCCTACATCTCGGCCCTCATCACGCTCGACCCCGACGGCATCACGCACTGGCGCCAGATGATCGGCAAGCATCCCGTGCCGCCGGAACTCCTGATCGGCGACCCGGAGCTGACGGCGGTCCTGCAGCGGGCGGTGGACGAGGCGAACAGGCTGGTCTCCCGCCCCGAGTCCATCCGCCGCTTCGCCGTACTGCCGGTCGACTTCACCGAATGGTCGGGCCACCTCACCCCGTCGATGAAGCTCCGCCGCGACCAGATCCTGAGCGACTTCGCCACGCAGGTGTCGGCCCTGTACGAGCGGCACGAGGGGTCGGCACCCGCTCCTCGCTGATCCCACGTCGTCCGGACTCGGCGGGGCGTGGAGCGGGTTGCCGCCTGGGTCGGTCGCGGCCCGCACACGATCCTCGTACGGCCCTCGGACCCAGTCAATCCTTGGGTTCGCTCGCCAAACCCAAGGAGTAGCTTGGGTGTTGTGACTCTGGACGACCTCCGTGTGTTCGTGGCCGTGTGCCGGGCCGGCAGCCTCAGTTCGGTCGCCCGCGACCTCGGCTGCACCCAGTCCGCCGTCAGCCAGCACGTCAGACGGCTGGAGCGGGAGACCGGCGTGGCCCTGCTGGAACGCCGGCCGCGCGGAGTCGTCCCCACCCAGGCCGGGCGGCTCCTGGAGAACGCGGCGGCCGAGGGCATCTCCGGTCTCGACCTGGCCGTACGGCAGCTGCGCGACCTGCTCGACGGCCACAGCGGCCACGTCCGCGTCGCCACCGGCGCGACGACCGTCCGGCACTTCATGTCCGACGCGGTCGTCACCTTCCGCCGCCGCCACCCCCAGGTGAACCTGGAGTTCCGGACGGTCAGTTCGGGCCGGGGCACCTTCGACGCCCTCGCCGACGGCACCCTCGACCTCGCCTGGATCACCATCGGCCCGCCGGTGCGGGGCATCGAGCAGCGTACGGTCGTGGAGCTGCCGTGGCTCCTCGCCGTGCACGCCACCGACCCCCTGGCCGGCCGCCCGCACCTGGATCCCGCCGAACTGGCCGAGGTCCGGCTCATCCGCCTCCCGCCGAACTCCACGTCCGCCGCCCACCTGGACGCCGCGTGCGCCGAGCGGGGCGTCCGCTTCGCCTACGAGCCGAGCGTGGCCGACTGGGACACGGCACTGTTGCTCGCCGAGCTGGGCGTGGGGCGGGCGGTCGTACCCGCCGTACCCGGCCTGCCGGTCCCCGGCGAGAGCTCCCTGCGGCTGATCCCGCTGCCCGGCCTCCGTCCCCTCCCCGTCGGCTGGGCGGTCCGCCGCTGGGACGCGCTCAGCCCTCCGGCGCGGGCGTTCGCGGACACGGTCGTGGAGTGCCGGGTCGCCGCGCCCGCCTCGGGCTGAGCGGCAACTCCGCCCAGACGGTCTTGCCGACCTCCCTCGGCGTGACACCCCAGAGCGCGGCCAGCACCTGTACGACGACGAGACCCCGGCCGTGCTCGTCCAGCAGGCCCCCGTCCAGGAACCGCAGAGTGCGGTCGCCGCGGGCGTCGCTCACCTCGATACGCAGGGTGTCCCGGTCCCGGAGCAGGATCAGCCGCAGCTCGAAGTCCCGCCCGGGGACGCGACCGTGGGTGACGGCGTTGGCGGCGAGTTCGGCCACGACCAGCTGAGCGGCGTGACTGAGGTCGCCGTCGTGCGGATACCCCCAGCCGTCGAGCGCGCTACCGGTGAGCCGCCGGGCCAGCCGGGCACCGCGGGGCGTCGCGCTCAGCCGCTGGACGAGTTCGGCACTTCGGGGGGTGGAGATTCGTACGTTCACGTCACCGAGCGTGGCGGCGTCTCTCTACGCTGACCAGGGGCGACTCGGCGACTGTCCGTAGTCGTACGGGTGCGGTATGCCTGGAGTACGGGTGTCGGGAGGGTGGCGTGCTGGAGGAGCGGAGGCCGGAGACTCCGGCGGAGGCGAACGGGGCGGCGGCGGTCTTCGTCGTCATCGGCAAGCAGCTGAAGTTACTGAGGGAGAAGGCGGGGCTGGGACAGAAGGAGTTCGGCACCCTGGTGGGGTACGGCCCCGATCTGATCTCGGCCGTGGAGCGGGGGGTGCGGACGCCGAGGCCGGAGCTGTTGCGCAAGGCGGACGAAGTCCTCGACGCCGGCGGGCTGTTCACCGAGGTCATCTCTCAGGTCGAGGAGGCGATGAGCAGGGCTCGGACGCGGCATCCGGAGTGGTATCGGGGTTATGCGGCGCTGGAGGAGCAGGCCTCGGCCCTGCACGTCTACAGCAACCTGTTGGTGCCGGGGCTTCTTCAGACCGAGGGCTACGCCGAGGCGGTGTTCGCCCAGTGGCGACCATTGCTGAGTGAGGAGACGATCGCTAAGCGGGTGGCCGACCGAATGGCCCGCCAGCGGAAGTTCGACATCTGGCCATCCGCCACCTTCAGCTTCCTGCTGGATGAGAGTGTGCTGCTGCGCCCCCTGGGGGGCCGGGAGGTACAGGCGGACCAGCTCCAGAACCTGCTTCGAATCGGCAGCTTGCGGACTGTCGAGCTTCAGGTGATGCCGATGGAGCGCTCGGAACAGCCCAGCCTGGACGGACCGTTCAACCTACTGACGGTCCGCAAAGGAGGGCAGGTAGCGTACGTGGAGATCCACACGTATCCACGGCTCATCACCGACGCGGAAGAAGTGAGCGTCTTGGCCGAACGCTATGGGCTCCTCAGAGCGCAGGCCCTGCGTCCCAGTGAGTCGCTGGACCTGATTGAGAAACTGCGGGGACGGCTATGAGTAGTGTCGAACTCAGCTGGTTCAAGAGCAGCCACAGCAGTGGCGAGGGCGGCCAGTGCCTCGAACTGGCCTACACCTGGCGCAAGTCCACCTACAGCAGCGGCGGAGGCGGCGAGTGCGTAGAGGTCGCCCCCCACCCCACCGCCATCCACATCCGCGACTCGAAGCAGCCGGCCGCCGCTCACCTCACCGTCGCCCCCGCCGCCTGGTCGGCGTTCCTTCTGGGCGAGAAGGAACCGCGGGGCTGACTCGGCGTTCGGCGGCCGGGAAAACCTCGGCGTCGGTCATGGGGATGGACCGTGGCGGGCCGCACCGGCGCTCCGTTTAGGCTGCTGCTCTTGGCCAGAGCATCCAAACGGGGGGTAGTGGGCCGATGGACCGTGCGACGGACGTCTTCCAGCCACTTCAGGCGGACGATCCGCCGGTGGTGGCGGGGTACCGGCTCGCGGCCCGGCTGGGCGCCGGCGGCATGGGACGCGTCTACCTCTCGCACACCCAGGGCGGCCGTCCCGTGGCGATCAAGGTGGTGCGGCCGGAGCTGGCCGACGACCCGGACTTCCGGCGCCGGCTCGGCCGGGAGATCAAGGCGGCCCGGCGGGTGCGGGGGCGTACACCGCCGAGCTGATCGACGCGGACGCGGACGGCGTACCGCCGTGGCTGGCCACGCTGTACGTGCCGGGGCCGTCCCTCACGGAGGCCGTCGCACGGCGCGGGCCATTGCCGGTGCCCGCGGTGCTGTGGCTGATGGCGGGCGTGGCCGAGGCGCTGCAGGCCATCCACGCCGAGGGCATCGTGCACCGGGACCTGAAGCCGTCGAACGTGCTGCTGGCCGCCGACGGGCCGCGGTGATCGACTTCGGTATCGCGCTGGCGGCGGACGGGACGTCGTACACGGCGACGGGCAACACGATCGGCACGCCCGCGTACATGGCTCCGGAACATGCGTCCGGGGACGAGGTCACGGCGGCCACCGACGTCTTCGCGCTGGCTCAGACGGCGGCGTTCGCGGCGCTGGGCAGGCCGCTGTACGGCGAGGGCTCCGGAGTCAACCTGCTGTACCGGATCGTTCACTCCGAGCCCGATCTGTCCCCGCTGCCCGAGACGCTCCCTTCCTCGACGGGGAGCTGACGATCTGGCGCGGGGCCGCCTGACACGGCGGCTCCGAGGACGGCCGGGCGGCGGGGCGGGAACAGGCCGGCGAGGGCGAGCGGGACCGGCGGCCGGTGCCGCCGAGCGCGCCGACACGACCCGCCGTCAAACGCGGCTCACTCGTACGGGGCGCTGGTGCCGGGCACGGCCTTTGCCCCCGTCGTGCGGCGCACGGAGAGAATTCGCCGGGAATTCACATAAAGGGCCGGCCGCAAGGCCGCCGGAAGGTGCCGGAAAGGGGCCGGAAAAGGCAGGAGCCCCGTTGCCGTGAGGCGCGGGGCTCCTTGGGTACTGCTCTCAGGTTCTGCGATCAGGCAGTGATCAGACGGGGGTGACGTTCTCCGCCTGAGGACCCTTCGGGCCCTGCGTCACGTCGAAGCTAACGGCCTGGTTCTCCTCGAGGGAGCGGAAGCCGCTGGCGTTGATCGCGGAGTAGTGAACGAAGACGTCGGGGCCGCCGCCCTCCTGGGCGATGAAGCCAAAGCCCTTTTCGGCGTTGAACCACTTCACGGTTCCGGTAGCCATAAGCCCTCCTTGGGCCCAAAAGGGTTGCCCTGCTCCAGAACCTGCACGTGCGAAACGGTGCTGCACAACTGCATTCGTCTGAAAACGACGAGAGCCCGCGGTCACATGCTCCGCAGGCTCTGTACTGCAAGGGAAACCAAACTGCAACTTGCGGCGAGCCTAGCATGCAGGGACCCGAAAGCAATAGAGGCCAAGATCACTTCACCCGGATGTTTGAACGTTCGCTAGCCCGTCCGGCGGTGGGGTCGGTCCGCGCGCGCCACCGCACGGGGTCTAGCCTCGCGATGTGGACAATTCCCGCACCCGGCCGCGCGTCGGCCACATCCAGTTCCTGAACTGCCTGCCCCTCTACTGGGGGCTCGCGAGAACCGGCACGCTCCTCGACTTCGAGCTGACCAAGGACACCCCGGAGAAGCTCAGCGAGCAGCTGGTGCGCGGCGATCTCGACATCGGGCCCATCACCCTGGTCGAGTTCCTCAAGCACGCGGACGAGCTGGTCGCCTTCCCGGACATCGCCGTCGGCTGCGACGGCCCGGTGATGTCCTGCGTGATCGTCTCCCAGGTGCCCCTCGACCGGCTGGACGGCGCCCGGGTCGCCCTCGGCTCGACCTCCCGCACCTCGGTCCGGCTGGCCCAGCTCCTGCTGGCCGACCGCTACGGCGTGCGGCCCGACTACTACACCTGCCCGCCCGACCTCAGCCTGATGATGCAGGAGGCGGAGGCCGCCGTACTCATCGGCGACGCCGCCCTGCGCGCGAACCTCCTGGACGGGCCGCGCTACGGCCTCCAGGTGCACGACCTCGGCGCGCTCTGGAAGGAGTGGACCGGCCTGCCGTTCGTCTTCGCGGTCTGGGCGGCCCGCCGCGACTACCTGGAGCGCGAGTCGGCCATCACCGGGCAGGTCCACGAGGCCTTCCTCGCCTCCCGCGACCTCTCCCTGGAGGAGGTCGGCAAGGTCGCCGAACAGGCCGCCCGCTGGGAGGCGTTCGACGAGGCGACCCTGGCGCAGTACTTCACCACCCTCGACTTCAGCTTCGGCCCCTCGCAGCTGGCGGCCGTCGCCGAGTTCGCCCGCCGGGTCGGCCCGACGACCGGCTTCCCCGCGGACGTGAAGGTGGACCTGCTGCGGCCCTGATGGCGAGTCACTAGGCTGCTGCGCACAAGGCGTTGGGGGGAGAGTGCGCCATGCAGCCGCTGGAAGCCGACGAGCCGGCCGGCATCGGGCCCTACCGGCTGCTCGGCCGGCTGGGCTCCGGCGGCATGGGCCGGGTCTATCTGGGCCGCAGTGCGGGGGGCCGCACGGTCGCCGTGAAGATCGTGCACCCGCACTTCGCCCGGGACGAGGAGTTCCGCGCCCGCTTCCGGCGCGAGGTGGCGGCCGCACGCCGGGTCGGCGGTGCCTGGACCGCGCCCGTGCTGGACGCGGACCCGGACGCGCCGGTCCCCTGGGTCGCCACCGCCTACGCGGCCGGCCCGTCCCTCGCGGCGGCCGTCACCGGCGGCGGCCCACTGCCCGCGCACACCGTACGGGCCCTGGGCGCGGGCCTCGCCGAGGCGCTGACGGCGGTGCACGAACTGGGTCTCGTCCACCGCGACGTGAAGCCGTCCAACGTCCTGCTGACCCTGGACGGCCCCCTGCTGATCGACTTCGGCATCGCCCGGGCCATGGCCGCGACGGCGTCCCTGACCTCCACCGGCGTCTCCATCGGGTCGCCGGGCTACATGTCGCCGGAGCAGGTCCTCGGCAGGGGCGTCAGCGGCGCCGCCGACGTCTTCTCCCTCGGCGCCGTCCTCGCCTGCGCGGCTCTCGGTGAACCGCCCTTCCGGGGCGACTCCTCCGCTGCCCTGCTCTACAAGGTCGTCCACGAGGAGCCCGAACTCGGCTCCCTCGACGGTGAGATGCGAGAGCTGGTGGCGGCCTGCCTCGCCAAGGACCCGGCGGCCCGGCCCGCCCCCGCCGAGCTGGCCCGACGACTCGCCCCGGAAGGCACCGCCCGCCTGATCGCGGGCGGCTGGCTGCCCGGCCCACTGGTGGAACAGGTCAGCCGCAGCGCCGTACATCTCCTCAACCTGGACACGAGCGAGCCGCCCCACTCGGGCCCGGTGGACTTCAGCGGCCTGTCGATCGCCGTGGGGGAGCGAGGCGCCGACGGCAGGGGGGAGCCGGGGCCGGGCGCCGCGGAGGCGGCGGGGCCGGGCGCTGCGGAGGCGGCGGGGGCCGACCTCGCCGGGCCGGCCGGGCCGGACAGTTCGGGGCGGTCCGGGCCCGACAGCGCGCGGGGGTCCGGGCCCGACAGCGCGGGGAGCGCCGGATCCGCCGGACGCGTCGCGCCGGCGTGGGCCGGTGTGTTCGGCCCGGCACCCGTCATGCCGACGGGCGCGCCGGTGACGGCCCCGTCCGGAACGGCCGCCGACACCGCTTCGGGGGTGGCCGGAGCCGATCCCGGGTCTGCGGCCGGGAGGGCTTCCGGGTCCGGGTCCGCGACCGGGGGGCCTTCCGGGTCCGGGGCCGGGAGGGCTTCCGGGTCTGCGGCCGGAATCGGCCCCGGGGCGGCCGCCGAAACCGCTTCGGGGGTGGCCCGGGCCGATTCCGGGTCCCCAGCCGGGGTGCCTTCCGGGTCTGCGGCCGGAACCGGCCCCGGGGCGGACGCCGCAGCCGCCTCCGGGGCGTCGGCGGGTGTGCCCGTGCCGTGGGATGTGCCGCCTCCCGGCCGCGTCTCCCTCAGCGTGGCCGCGGCCTCCGGGCCCGTGGAAGGCGACCGTGGGCGCCGGCTGAGCTGCACGGTGGCGGTGGCCGTCGCCGGGGCGCTGGCCGTGGCCACCCTGGGGCTCGGCATGCTGATGCGGCCGTGGTTCCAGGCGGGCGGCGACGACACCCAGGCGGGAAGCGGCTCCGCCTACTCCTCGACCCCGACCTCGGGCGGCACCGCCCGTTCGTCGGACCCGACCTCGGGGGGCGCCGCCCAATCCCCGGCACCGACCGCCTCCGACGGCAGTCCCGGAGGGAAGGACGACCAGCCGGGCGCCGTTCCGGCCCGCTACCTCGGTACCTGGGAGGGGCAGGCCACCGGTCTCGGCGGCGCCCTCCCCATGGGCACCTTCCGGCTCACCGTGCGGCAGGCGCGCGTGGGCCAGGAGATGGGGCGACTGCGGCAGACCGACCAGATCGGCGCCGTCTGCGACGACACGCTCCTCCTGAAGAAGGTGACCGGGACCCGGATCCTCGCGACCTCGGTGGGCGCCCCCGGCAACCACGCCGGTTGCAACCCCTCCCCGCACCAGGTGGAGTTGACACCGGTCGGCCACGATCTGCGGTACACATCGGACAGTTCGGACGAAGGCAAACCGGTTTCGCGGATGTCGAGGGTCCACTAGCGACGGCGGGGGTGCGGCGATGCCGAGTGGAGGCGTGACCCGATGAGCACGGTCGAGACGAGCACGAGCCTGCTGGTGACCGTCGCCGGGCTGTGGGGCGCGCTGGCCGGAGCCCTGCTGCCGCGCGCCGCCCTCCGGTTCGCCGTACCGACGGGCGAGCCCTGGCGGGACCGGTGCCCGGCCGGTCACCCGATCCGGGGATGGCTGGGTGGCACGCGGTGCGGTGCGTGCGCGGACGGCGCGGCGGATGGTGGAGCGGAGGCCGAGACGGGGGGTGCCGCGGAGGCTGACGTGAACGGTGCCGCCGACGCTGACGCGAACGGTGCCGCGGAGGCCGACGCGGGGGGTGCCGCGGATGGCGGCGCGGAGGCCGACGCTGGGGGTGCCGTGGGGGGTGCTGCGGATGGCGGCGTGGAGGCCGACGCTGGGGGTGCCGTGGGGGGTGCCGCGGATGGCGGCGCGGAGGCCGACGCTGGGGGTGCCGTGGGGGGTGCTGCGGATGGCGGCGTGGAAGTTGACGCGCACGGTGCCGCGGAAGTCGACGTGCACGGCGGCACGCACGCCGGCGCCGGCCTTCGGCGTAGCGCGCCTTCCGCGCCGTACCGCGACAGCCTCAGCACGCCGTACGGCACCACCCCGCTCCTGCCGGCCGCCGTCACCGCACTCATCTGCGCCGCGCTCGCCGCCGCCACCGGCACCCGGCCCGAGCTGGCGGTCTGGCTGCTGCTCGCGCCGGTCGGCGTCCTGCTGGCCGTGGTGGACGTCCGGGTGCAGCGGCTGCCCGACCCGCTGACCCTGCCGCTCGCCGCGGCCGCGCTCGCACTGCTGGGCCTCGCCGCGCTGCTGCCCGAGCACGCCGGGCACTGGCTCACCGCGCTCTACGGCGCCCTCGCCCTCGGCGCCGGCTATTACGTCCTGTTCCGCGTCAACCCGGCGGGCATGGGCTTCGGCGACGTGAAACTGGCCGTGGGCGCGGGCGCCGTACTCGGCTGGTACGGCTGGTCCACCGTCCTGCTCGGCACCTTCGCCGGGTTCCTGCTCGGCGCCCTCTACGGCGGCGCGCTCGTCGTCGTCCGGCGGGCGGGCCGTAAGACGGCGATCCCGTTCGGCCCGTTCCTGCTGGCCGGTGCCCTCGCCGGGCTGCTGGTCGGCGCGTACACGGCCTGACGTCTTCGGTGCGAAACGGCTGGCGTAGGCTGGTTCGGTCCGTCCACACCCCTTGACGAAAGGGACGCCCTGGTGACAGAGCAGGCCGACCTCCAGTCTGTCCTCGACCGTGCCGCAGCCGGTGGGCGGATCACCCCGGAAGAGGCACTCGTCCTCTACCGCGACGCGCCCCTGCACGCCCTGGGCGCCGCCGCCGACGCCGTACGCCGCCGCATGTACGCGGGCACCGAGCACATCGCGACGTACATCATCGAGCGCAACATCAACTACACGAACGTGTGCGTCACGGCGTGCAAGTTCTGCGCCTTCTACGCGGCCCCCAAGGACACCGCGAAGGGCTGGACCCGCGACCTCGACGACATCCTGCGCCGGTGCGCGGAGACCGTCGAACTGGGCGGCACCCAGATCATGTTCCAGGGCGGCCACCACCCGGACTACGGCGTCGAGTACTACGAGAAGCACTTCAAGGCCATCAAGGACGCCTTCCCGCAGCTGGTGATCCACTCGCTGGGCGCCTCCGAGGTCGAGCACATGGCCCGGATCTCCGGTGTGTCGGTCGAGGAGGCCATCACCCGCATCCACGAGGCCGGTCTGGACTCCTTCGCCGGCGCCGGTGCGGAACTGCTCCCCGAGCGGCCCCGCAAGGCCATCGCCCCGCTGAAGGAGAGCGGCGAGCGCTGGCTGGAGATCATGGAGGCCGCGCACCGGCTCGGCGTGGAGTCCACCTCCACCATGCTCATGGGCACGGGCGAGACCAACGCCGAGCGCATCGAGCACCTGCGCATGATCCGGGACGTACAGGACCGCACGGGCGGCTTCCGCGCCTTCATCCCGTACACCTACCAGCCCGAGAACAACCACCTGAAGGGCCGCACCCAGGCCACGATCTTCGAGTATCTGCGGATGATCGCGATCAGCCGCCTCTTCCTCGACAACGTCCGGCACATCCAGGGCTCCTGGCTCACCACCGGCAAGGAGGTCGGCCAGCTCTCCCTGCACTACGGCGCGGACGACCTCGGCTCGATCATGCTGGAGGAGAACGTGGTCTCCTCGGCCGGCGCCAAGCACCGCTCCAACCGCCTGGAGATCATCGACCTGATCCGCAAGGCGGGCCGGGTACCGGCGCAGCGCGCGACGACGTACGAGCACCTCGTCGTGCACGACGACCCGGCGAACGACCCCGTCGACGACCGCGTGGTCTCCCACATCTCCTCCACGGCGATCGAGGGCGGCACGGCCCACCCCGAACTGAAGCTGCTCGTGTCCGACTGAGCCGACGGTGCTGACGATCCACGCCGCCCCACTGGTCCTGCCGGTGGGCACGGCACCCGTGGCGGACGGAGCGGTCCTGGTGGACGGCGACCGGATCACGGCGGTCGGGCCGTACGAGCAGGTCGCCGCCGGTGCGCCGGGCGCGCGGACGCGGCGCTGGCCGGGCGTGCTCACACCCGGGCTGCGCCAGTGGCACCCGCTGTGGCTGCTGCGCCAGTGCTACCACCCCGACCCGCGCGAGGCCGGCGAACTCGGTGAACTGCCCCTGTGGGGCGAGCGGTTGGCCGCACTGGGCGACCTCACCGAGACCCGCTGGGCGGGCAGCGTCCGGCGCGGTCTGCAGCGGATGCTCCGCTACGGCACGACCGCGGTCGCCTCACCCGGAGGCCGTTTCCCCGATCCGCTGGTGGCCACGGCCGTCGCCCGGTCCGGGCTGGCCGTCGTGGGGATCACGGGCGCCCCCGGCGGCATGCCGCTCGGCGAACGGCCCGGCCTCGACCCGTTCGCCGAGGGGTACGACCTGCCCGGCACCGTCCACGGCCCCCTGACCGTCGGCGGCCGGGCCGACCTGGCCGTGTTCGACGTACCCGACGAGCCGACCCTGCGTGAGCGCGGCGGGTCGACCTGCGTGGCGACCGTACTGGCCGGCCGCCTGGTGTACCGGGGCCGCTGACCGGTTGGTGTACGGGGTCTGCCGGCCGGTCGCTGTACGGGGCTCGCTGGCCGGGTTGCGTACCGGGCTCGCCGACCGGGTTGCGTGCGGGGCTTGCTGAACGCGTTGTGTGCGGGGCTTGCTGACCGGTTGGTGGCCGGGGCTCGCTGGCCGGTTGGGGGCGGGTGCGGCGGACCGGTTGGTGTCGGCGGCGGTGCGCCGGCCGGGCGCGGCTCACCGGTTGGTGTCGGCGGCGGTCCGCCGGCCGAGGACGGTGCGGCGCGCGCGGGCAGCCGGCGCTCCGGTGCCGAGACCGTGCTGCAACAATGGCCGGGTGACCCGCGCTTCCCTGAACAAGCAGCCGCACGAAGTCGCCTCGATGTTCGACGACGTGGCGGAACGGTACGACCTGACGAACGACGTGCTGTCGCTCGGCCAGGACCGGCGCTGGCGCAAGGAGGTGGCGCAGGCGGTCGACGCGCGCCCCGCGCAGAAGATCCTCGACCTCGCGGCGGGCACGGCCACCTCCTCGCTGCCCTTCGCCCGGTCGGGCGCGTACGTCGTCCCCTGCGACTTCTCCCTCGGCATGCTGCAGGTCGGCAAGAAGAGGCACACCTGGCTGCCGTTCACGGCGGGCGACGCGACCAGGCTGCCGTTCAAGGACGACACCTTCGACGCCGTCACGATCTCCTTCGGGCTGCGCAACGTCCAGGACACCGACGAGGCCCTGCGGGAGATGCTTCGCGTGACCCGGCCCGGCGGGCGCGTGGTGATCTGCGAGTTCTCGCACCCCACGTGGGCGCCCTTCCGGACCGTCTACACCGAGTACCTGATGCGGGCCCTGCCGCCGGTGGCGCGCGCGGTCTCCTCGAACCCGGACGCCTACGTCTACCTCGCCGAGTCCATCCGTTCCTGGCCCGACCAGCCCGCCCTCGCCGAACGGCTGCGCAAGGCGGGCTGGTCGAAGGTGGCGTGGCGCAACCTCACCGGCGGTGTGGTCGCCCTGCACCGCGGCTTCAAGGAGAGCTGAACCCCGGCCGGCGACCCACCGGTCCCGGCGGTCTCCGCGGGCCGAGCGGACTCCGGTGTCCCTGCGGTCTCAGCGGTCCCGAGACTCCGTGGCCCCAGCGGTCCCGAGACTCCGTGGTCCCAGCGGTTCCGAGACTCCGTGGTCCCAGCGGCTCCGTGACCTCTGCGGTCCCAGCGGACTCCGGGGTCTCACCGGTCGATCATCTCGAAGGCGTCTCCCGCTTCCCCGAGTTCCCGCCGGAGGCCGCCGCTCGGCGGACGCGGGATGCGCGGTTCGCGCACGCCCCCGCCGCCCTCGCCCTCACCGAAGTCGAACCACACGTACACCATCGAGTCCGGCGGCACCTCGGCGCCGGGCTGCGGAGACTGGCGTACGACGTAGTCGACGACCGTGTGGAGGAAGTCCGGGCGGTCCGGCGCGTTGAGGAACAGGCCCTGCGCCCGGGCCGTTTCGCGTGCGTCCACGGCCATCAGTCCGACCAGCCGTGGAACACGCACTTCGGGTTTTTTGGGTGTTATACGCACAAATGTCACCCCCAGCGGTACTGGAAGGGTAACCCCCCGCGCGCCCCACCCGGAAGGCGCCGGTATCATTCTGTAACAGACGGCTACTCAGCGTCACTCAGGGTGAGTCGGTAGCAGAGCGCCGGCTCCCCGAGCGTCGGGTGCTCGTACGTCTCCGCCGGCTCCATGCCGAGCCGCCGGATCACCGCGATCGACCGCTCGTTGCCCGGCCGGACCATCGCCACCACACCCGGCACCCCGGCCGCCCGCACCCGCCGGAGCGTCTCCAGCGCCGCGGCGGTGACGTACCCCCTGCCCCAGTACGCCCGCCCGAGCCGCCAGCCGATCTCCGTCTCGCCGACCGGCCCCCAGTCCGGCCGCCAGGGCTGCGCGCCGGTGAAGCCCATGACCTCACCGGCCTCGTCCAGCATCGTCCACAGGCAGAAGCCGTGCTCCGCGTCGTGCCGCCGCTGGCGCGCGGTGAGTTCCTCGTAGACCGACAGCGCGGCGGACCGGCCGCCGTAGAACTCCATGACCTCGGGGTCGTCGAAGACTCGGTGCCAGGCGACCGCGTCCTCGTGGGTGGGAACGCGCAGCCGTACCGCGGGCAGAGGTCTGTTCACAAGGCAGCCCTTCAGGCGGGTGATCAATTCTGCTGAATAGACTGCCCATGTCCAGTGCCGGTCGGCACGCATATTTCGAACCTTGGGGAGAACCCGCCGTGACCGAGCCCCTCTCCGACAACACCGCCGATGTGATCGTCGTGGGCGCGGGGCCAGCCGGCTCCACGACCGCGTATTACCTCGCCAAGGCCGGCCTCGACGTCCTGCTCCTGGAGAAGACCGAGTTCCCGCGCGAGAAGGTCTGCGGCGACGGCCTCACCCCTCGCGCGGTCAAGCAGCTCGTCGCCATGGGCATCGACATCTCCGAGGAGGCCGGCTGGCTGCGCAACAAGGGCCTGCGCATCGTCGGCGGCGGTGTCCGGCTCCAGCTCGACTGGCCGGATCTCGCCTCTTTCCCGGACTACGGACTGGTCCGCAAGCGCGACGACTTCGACGAGCAGCTCGCCCAGAACGCCCAGAAGGCCGGCGCCCGCCTGTACGAGCGCTGCAACGTCGGTGCCCCGATCGTCGACGACCGCACCGGCCGCATCACCGGCGTGACCGCCAAACTCGGCGAGGACAAGCGCGAGGTCACCTTCCACGCGCCGCTCGTCGTCGCCGCCGACGGCAACTCCACCCGCCTGTCCCTCGCCATGGGCCTGCACCGCCGCGAGGACCGCCCCATGGGCGTCGCCGTGCGCACGTACTTCACCTCGCCCCGGCACGAGGACGACTACCTGGAGGCCTGGCTGGAACTGTGGGACCGCCGCGGCCCCCAGGACCGCCTGCTGCCCGGCTACGGCTGGATCTTCGGCATGGGCGACGGCACCTCGAACGTCGGCCTCGGCGTGCTCAACACCTCGGACTCCTTCAAGGAACTGGACTGGCGCGAGGTCCTGAAGGCCTGGTGCGCGTCCATGCCCGAGGACTGGGGCTACACCCCGGAGAACATGACCGGCCCCATCCGCGGCGCCGCCCTGCCCATGGCCTTCAACCGCCAGCCCCACTACACGAAGGGCCTGCTGCTCGTCGGCGACGCCGGCGGCCTGGTGAACCCCTTCAACGGCGAGGGCATCGCCTACGCCATGGAATCCGGCCAGATCGCCGCCGACGTCATCGTCCAGGCCCACGCGCGGGCCACGCCCGCACAGCGCGAGATCGCCCTGCAGCGGTACCCGCAGGTCCTCAAGGACACCTACGGCGGCTACTACACCCTCGGCCGCGCCTTCGTGAAGCTCATCGGCAACCCGAAGATCATGCGGATCGCCACCCAGCGGGGCCTGACGCACCCGATGCTGATGAAGTTCGTCCAGAAGCTCCTCGCGAACCTCACCGATCCCACGGGCGGCGACGCCATGGACCGGATCATCAACGGCCTGAGCAAGGTGGCCCCGAAGGCCTGAGCGAGACATCCCGATGGCCTGAGCGAGACACCCCGAAGGCCGAGCCGGGTTCAGGCCTGGCTCGGCGAAGGCCTGAGCGAGACATCCCGATGGCCTGAGCAAGACACCCCGAAGGCCGAGCCCGGCTCAGGCGTGGCTCGGCGAAGGCCTGAGACCGGCTCAGGGCGGGCTGGGGGCCGGCTCAGGACCGGGGCCCAGGGCGGACTCGGGGCCGGCTCAGGACGGGGCTCAGGGCCCGGTCTCGGCGGTCCGGCGGGCGTGACCTCACCCCGCTGGGTCGCCGTCTGCTGCCGGGCGTCCTTTTTCTCCCGCTTCGAGAGCGGTCCAGGGGGGCGCCCCCGTCGTACACGAACAGGCCCGGACCGTCCCCGGACTGATGGCCCGCCGGTCCCGGGCGCCGGGCTACGCGGAAAGGGCGCAGGGGCCGCTGCCCCCGAGCGGCTGCGGCCCCAACGCGCGTGAGAGGTGCGAGGTGCCCTCAGAGCACTCGCACGGCGCCGGAGGGCGGGTCGTACGACAGCGGCCTCTCCACGACACCGGTGGAGGGGTTCTGCGCGCCGACGAACATACCGTCGCCGACGTACACCCCGACGTGGTACGCGCTGCCCGCACCGCCCCAGTACAGAATGTCGCCCGGCTGCAGGTTGCTCAGCGAGACCTGGGTGCCGGCGGTCGACTGGTCCTGGGAGACGCGCGGCAGGCTGATGCCGACCTGCCGGAAGGCCGTCTGCACCAGGCCCGAGCAGTCGTAGGCGGAGGGGCCGGTGGCGCCGGAGACGTACGCCTTGCCGACCTGCGCCTTGACGAAGCTGATGACGGCGGCGGCCGAACCGGTCGCCGTCGACGATCCGGTGGACGTCGAGACGGAGACGGAACCGGCGCCCGCCGTGGCGGAGAGCGTCGTGCGGTCCGCGCTGCGGGTGGCGCGCTCGGCGGCCTGCCTGCGGGCGGTCTCCTCGGCCTTCTTCTTGGCCTCGGCCTTCTTCTTCGCCTCAGCCAGGTCCGCCTTGGCCTGCTTCGCGGCGTTTGCGGCGGCGGCGTCACGCTCGGCACGCAGCTCGTAGTTCGCGGCGGCCTGCTGCATGGCGTCCGCGGACTTGGCGGCCTGGGTGGCCAGGTCGGCCGTCAGCGTGGGCAGCTCGAGGGTCTGCGTCACCGGCTCGGCAGCGTTCGCCGAACCTGACGCCCCGGCGACTGCCAGGGTGCTGAGGACGCCACCGGCAACTCCGGCCCGCATCGCGAGGGTCGACGCGCTGCGGCGGGGCTTCCGGTGGCTGCGTATGTGAGCGGTGTGGGACATGGGAACAACCGGTACCAGGGGCTCCTTCATATCTTCAAGAAACGTGTGGTGCGCCACAGTTGTTCAATCAGGCCCCCTAATCCCGGGCGTGTCGCTCTTTATTGACGCCGTAACGGACATTGCGGACGACGGTGATCACGCCCTTGATCACGGCCTTTGATCATTACGTCCGAATTGCCCCCCACCTACCACTGGTTGGGACGGTTGGCCAACCCCGGTTCTCGGGAGACTCTCACGAGTGTGGCGGAGGTCACGGAACGATTACCGGAAGGGTGGCGTCCGGTGTCCGCGGCGCTCGTGAACGCGCGCACGCACCCGCACCCCGTCCACATCACCCCCCACACCTCCCTCGGAGGTGTGAACGCGGTCCTCTATCAAGCGGTCGCGTCCAGTGCCAATTTGCATGCGTCGGAAGTCTCTTGATATGGAGACGCCCCTTCCGGCCTGCGGTGACGAGCGGGAATGTCACTTCTGGTGATCAACTGAACGCTTCGAGTATGAAGATCACTCATCATCCGACTTCATGATCCTTCGTCAGGTGGTGGAGATCACAAAGCTTGTGCAATACCCCGTGTCGCAGATCACAGAGCGGCGGGCATAAGATGCGAGGCAGTTGGGCTTGTGACCTGCTTCACATGTTCTCGATCTTCGCCCGGGACGAGCGGGGCTCGTGGGACCGGAGAGGCGGGTGTGAGCCCAGTGCACGTCCCCCCGGTCTCGCTCGACCAGGGGAAAGCCCATGCAGTCAGCGCCGACTGAGAGGAGCGAGGAGCGGTGAACGCTTATGCGCCCATCCTCGTACTGGGAGCCCTCGGGGCAGGCTTTGCGATCTTCTCCGTGGTCTCGGCCACGCTGATCGGTCCGAAGCGGTACAACCGCGCCAAGCTCGAGGCCTACGAGTGCGGTATCGAGCCGACCCCCACGCCGGCCGGCGGCGGGCGCTTCCCCATCAAGTACTACCTGACGGCGATGCTCTTCATCGTCTTCGACATCGAGATCGTCTTCCTCTACCCCTGGGCCGTCACCTTCGACGTCCTGGGGATCTTCGGGCTCGTGGAGATGCTGCTCTTCGTGCTCACTGTCTTCGTCGCGTACGCGTACGTATGGCGGCGCGGCGGCCTGGAATGGGACTGAGGGGCCTTTAGACATGGGACTCGAAGAAAAGCTGCCGAGCGGTTTCCTGCTGACCACCGTCGAGCAGGCCGCGGGCTGGGTGCGCAAGGCGTCCGTCTTCCCGGCCACCTTCGGCCTCGCCTGCTGCGCCATCGAGATGATGACCACCGGCGCCGGCCGCTACGACCTGGCCCGCTTCGGCATGGAGGTCTTCCGCGGCTCGCCGCGCCAGGCCGACCTGATGATCGTCGCCGGCCGGGTCAGCCAGAAGATGGCGCCGGTCCTGAGGCAGGTCTACGACCAGATGCCCAACCCGAAGTGGGTGATCTCCATGGGCGTCTGCGCCTCCTCGGGCGGCATGTTCAACAACTACGCGATCGTCCAGGGCGTCGACCACATCGTGCCGGTCGACATCTACCTGCCCGGCTGCCCGCCCCGCCCCGAGATGCTGATGGACGCGATCCTCAAGCTCCACCAGAAGATCCAGTCCACCAAGCTCGGCGTGAACGCCGAGGAGGCGGCCCGCGAGGCGGAGGAGGCGGCGCTCAAGGCCCTCCCCACGATCGAGATGAAGGGGCTGCTGCGGTGAGCGACGGCAACGGCACCAACGGTGTGAACGGGTCGGCGAACGGCCCGGACGGGACGAACGGGGTGAACCCCGAGAAGGACCTCGCCGCCTCCAACCTCCCCGGCCAGCGCGGCCAGGGCGGCGAGGAGATCCGCGTCCAGCGCGGCATGTTCGGCGCCGACAGCGGCGGCGACACCTCCGGCTACGGCGGTCTCGTCCGCTCCATCCGGCTGCCGGGACCGGCCACCCGCCCCTACGGCGGCTGGTTCGACGAGGTGGCCGACGAACTGGAGGGCGCACTGGAGGAGCAGGGCCTCCTGCCCGCCAACGCCATCGAGAAGACGGTCGTCGACCGCGGCGAGCTGACCTTCCACATCGAACGCGAACACCTCGTCCGCGTCGCCCGCACCCTGCGCGACGACCCGGCCCTGCGCTTCGAGCTGTGCACCGGCGTCAGCGGCGTCCACTACCCGCACGACAAGGGCCGGGAACTGCACGCCGTCTACCACCTGCGCTCGATCACCCACAACCGGCTGATCCGCCTCGAGGTCAGCGCCCCCGACAGCGACCCGCGCATCCCGTCCCTGGTCTCCGTCTACCCGACCAACGACTGGCACGAGCGCGAGACCTACGACTTCTTCGGGATCGTCTTCGACGATCACCCGGCCCTGACCCGGATCATGATGCCGGACGACTGGCAGGGCCACCCGCAGCGCAAGGACTATCCCCTCGGCGGCATCCCCGTCGAGTACAAGGGCGCCCAGATCCCGGCTCCGGACCAGCGGAGGTCGTACTCGTGAGCACGCAGTCAGCATCCGCCCGCGAGACCACCGAGGGCACCGTGTACACGGTCACCGGTGGCGACTGGGACGAGATCGTCCAGTCCGCGGCCCGCGCCGACGACGAGCGCATCGTCGTCAACATGGGTCCCCAGCACCCGTCCACCCACGGAGTGCTCCGCCTGATCCTGGAGATCGAGGGCGAGACGGTCACCGAGGCCCGCTGCGGCATCGGCTACCTGCACACGGGCATCGAGAAGAACCTCGAATTCCGCACGTGGACACAGGGCACCACCTTCGTCACGCGCATGGACTACCTGACGTCCTTCTTCAACGAGACCGCCTACTGCCTCGCCGTCGAGAAGCTCCTCGGTATCGAGGACGAGATCACCGAACGCGCCGACATCATCCGGGTGCTCCTGATGGAGCTGAACCGGCTCTCCTCCCACCTGGTGTGCATCGCCACCGGAGGCATGGAGCTGGGCGCCACCACGATCATGATCTACGGCTTCCGTGATCGTGAAATGATTCTCGACCTCTACGAGCTCATCACGGGCCTCAGGATGAACCACGCATACATCCGCCCCGGCGGACTCGCCCAGGACCTGCCGCCCGGCGCGGTGGACCAGATCCGTGAGTTCGTGAAGAAGATGAAGAAGAACCTCCCGGAGTACGACAAGCTCGCCACCGGGAACCCCGTCTTCAAGGCCCGCATGCAGGACATCGGCTACCTCGACCTGGCCGGCTGCATGGCCCTCGGCGTCACCGGCCCCATGCTGCGCTCCACCGGCCTGCCGCACGACCTGCGCAAGGCTCAGCCCTACTGCGGCTACGAGACGTACGACTTCGACGTGCCCACCGCCGACACCTGCGACGCCTACGGCCGCTTCCTGATCCGCCTGGAGGAGATGCGCCAGTCGCTCAGGATCGTCGAGCAGTGCCTGGACCGGCTCCAGCCGGGCCCGGTCATGGTCGCCGACAAGAAGATCGCCTGGCCCGCCCAGCTCGCCCTGGGACCGGACGGGCTCGGCAACTCCCTCGACCACATCAAGAAGATCATGGGCACCTCCATGGAGGCCCTGATCCACCACTTCAAGCTGGTCACCGAAGGCTTCCGCGTTCCGCCGGGACAGGCGTACGCGGCCGTCGAGTCACCCAAGGGCGAACTCGGCGTGCACGCCGTCTCGGACGGCGGCACCCGCCCCTACCGGGTCCACTTCCGCGACCCGTCCTTCACCAACCTGCAGGCCATGGCGGCCATGTGCGAAGGCGGCCAGGTCGCCGACGTCATCGTCGCCGTCGCATCCATCGACCCCGTGATGGGAGGCGTCGACCGGTGACCACCAGTTCCTCGGAGCGGGGCGTCAGCCTGGGCATGCCCGAACTGCCCGCGCCCGCGTACCCGGACGACGTCCGGGCCCGGCTGGAGGCGGACGCGCGCGAACTGATCGCGCGCTACCCGGACTCCCGGTCCGCCCTGCTGCCGCTGCTCCACCTCGTGCAGTCGCAGGAGGGCCACGTCACGCGCACCGGGATGCGGTTCTGCGCGGACATGCTCGACCTGACCACGGCCGAGGTCACCGCCGTCGCCACCTTCTACACCATGTACCGGCGCAAGCCGTCCGGTGACTACCAGGTCGGCGTGTGCACCAACACGCTGTGCGCGGTGATGGGCGGCGACGCGATCTTCGAAACCCTCCAGGAGCACCTGGGCGTCGGCAACGGCGAGACCACCGAGGACGGCAAGGTCAGCCTGGAGCACATCGAGTGCAACGCGGCCTGCGACTTCGCGCCGGTCGTGATGGTCAACTGGGAGTTCTTCGACAACCAGACCCCGGCCAGCGCCAAGCGCCTGGTCGACGACCTGCGCGCGGGACGGCCCGTACAGCCCACGCGCGGCGCGCGCCTGTGCACCTTCAAGGAGACCGCGCGCGTCCTCGCCGGCTTCCCCGACGAGCGGCCAGGGGCCGTCGAGGAGAGCGGCAGCGCGGGACCCGCGTCGCTGGTGGGCCTTCGCCTGGCAAGGGGAGAGGCCGCACCCGCGCGCGTGGTCCACCCACGCGACGGCGGTCCGCACGAGGAGTCCGCGGACGCGATGCACGAGCCGTCACCGGCCGAGCACCTCAGCTCGCACGACGCGCCGCAGGAGACGTCGGCCTCCGACCCCGCCCACCCGGCAGGGCCTACCGCCGAGGAGGGGGAGTGATGACCGTGGCACCCGAACTCAAGGACACCAGTCCCGAGAAGCTGCTCGCACCCGTGCTGTCGGCCTTCTGGGACGAGGACCGGTCCTGGACCCTGGACGTCTACCGGAGGCACGAGGGGTACGAGGGGCTCCGCAAGGCGCTCGCCATGTCACCGGACGACCTGATCGCCTACGTCAAGGACTCCGGTCTGCGTGGGCGCGGCGGCGCTGGATTCCCCACCGGAATGAAGTGGCAGTTCATTCCCCAGGGAGACGGAAAACCGCACTATCTAGTTGTCAACGCCGACGAATCGGAGCCCGGGACCTGCAAGGACATCCCGCTCCTCTTCGCGAACCCGCACAGCCTCATCGAGGGCATTGTCATCGCGTGTTATGCCATCCGGTCGTCGCATGCGTTCATCTACCTGCGTGGTGAAGTCGTCCCCGTCCTGCGGCGGTTGCACGAGGCCGTGCGCGAGGCCCGCGCGGCCGGCTACCTCGGCGAGAACATCCTGGGCAGCGGGCTCGATCTCGAAGTCACCGTGCACGCGGGCGCGGGCGCGTACATCTGCGGTGAAGAGACCGCGCTGCTCGACTCGCTCGAAGGCCGCCGCGGTCAACCGCGGCTGCGTCCCCCCTTCCCTGCGGTGGAAGGCCTCTATGCCTGTCCCACTGTGGTGAACAACGTCGAGTCGATCGCGTCGGTTCCCGCCATCCTGAAAAACGGCAAGGAATGGTTCAGGTCGATGGGCAGCGAGAAGTCCCCGGGCTTCACGCTCTACTCGCTCAGCGGCCACGTGGCGAGCCCCGGCCAGTACGAGGCACCGCTCGGCATCACGCTGCGCCAGCTCCTCGACATGAGCGGCGGGATGCGGCCTGGACACCGCCTGAAGTTCTGGACGCCGGGCGGCTCCTCGACCCCGATGTTCACCGACGAGCACCTCGACGTCCCCCTCGACTACGAGGGCGTCGGCGCCGCCGGATCCATGCTCGGCACCAAGGCCCTGCAGTGCTTCGACGAGACGACCTGCGTGGTGCGGGCGGTGACCCGCTGGACCGAGTTCTACGCCCACGAGTCCTGCGGCAAGTGCACACCGTGCCGCGAAGGAACCTACTGGCTGGTGCAGCTGCTGCGGGACATCGAGGCCGGCAAGGGCGTGATGTCCGACCTCGACAAGCTGAACGACATCGCCGACAACATCAACGGCAAGTCCTTCTGCGCCCTCGGTGACGGCGCCGCCTCACCGATCTTCTCCTCGCTGAAGTACTTCCGCGAGGAGTACGAGCAGCACATCACGGGCCGGGGCTGCCCCTTCGACCCGGCCAAGTCGACGGCCTGGGCGGATCGCCCGGAGGTGAACGCATGACCGTACAGCAGGCCAACAGCGGCTCCGCCGCAGGCCCGCTCCCCGCGGGAGGGGGAGAGGCCGCCGTCCCGCCCGAGGACCTCGTCACGCTGACGATCGACGGCGCCGAGCTCAGCGTGCCCAAGGGCACCCTGGTGATCCGGGCCGCCGAACAACTCGGCATCGAGATCCCCCGGTTCTGCGACCACCCCCTGCTCGACCCGGCCGGGGCCTGCCGCCAGTGCATCGTCGAGGTCGAGGGCCAGCGCAAGCCGATGGCCTCCTGCACCATCACGTGCACCGACGGCATGGTCGTCAAGACCCACCTCACCTCGCCGGTCGCCGAGAAGGCCCAGCAGGGCGTGATGGAGCTGCTGCTCATCAACCACCCCCTGGACTGCCCGGTCTGCGACAAGGGCGGCGAGTGCCCGCTGCAGAACCAGGCGATGTCGCACGGCCATGCCGAGTCCCGCTTCGAGGGCAAGAAGCGCACCTACGAAAAGCCCGTACCGATCTCCACCCAGGTCCTGCTCGACCGCGAGCGGTGCGTCCTGTGCGCCCGCTGCACCCGCTTCTCCAACCAGATCGCGGGCGACCCGATGATCGAACTGGTCGAGCGGGGCGCGCTCCAGCAGGTCGGCACCGGCGAGGGCGACCCGTTCGAGTCGTACTTCTCCGGCAACACCATCCAGATCTGCCCGGTCGGCGCGCTGACCTCGGCGGCCTACCGCTTCCGCTCCCGCCCCTTCGACCTCGTCTCCTCGCCGTCGGTCTGCGAGCACTGCGCGGGCGGCTGCGCGACCCGCACCGACCACCGGCGCGGCAAGGTCATGCGGCGGCTGGCGGCCAACGACCCCGAGGTCAACGAGGAGTGGATCTGCGACAAGGGACGCTTCGCGTTCCGGTACGCGCAGCACAAGGACCGCCTCGACACCCCACTGGTGCGCAACGCCGACGGTGTCCTGGAGGCCGCCTCCTGGCCGGAGGCACTGGAAGCGGCCGCGCGCGGGCTGACCGCCGCCCGCTCCCGGGCCGGCGTCCTGGTCGGCGGCCGGCTGACCGTCGAGGACGCCTACGCGTACAGCAAGTTCACGCGCGTGGCGCTCGGCACCAACGACATCGACTTCCGCGCGCGCGTGCACAGCGGCGAGGAGGCCGACTTCCTCGCGGCCCACGTCGCGGGCCACGGCCGTGACCTCGACGGTACGGGAGCCACGTACACCTCCCTGGAGAAGGCGCCCGCCGTCCTCCTCGTCGGATTCGAGTCCGAGGAGGAGGCCCCCGGCGTCTTCCTGCGGCTGCGCAAGGCCTGGCGCGCCCACGGTCAGCGGGTGTTCGCGCTGGCCACGCACGCCACCCGGGGCCTGGAGAAGGCGGGCGGCATGCTGCTGCCGGCCGCACCCGGCACCGAGACCGAGTGGCTCGACGCCCTCGCGAGCGGCACCGGCCTGGAGGAGCCCGGCGCACTCGCCGCCGAGGCGCTGCGGACCGAGGGCGCCGTCATCGTCGTCGGCGAGCGGCTGGCGACGGTCGCCGGCGGGCTCACCGCCGCCGCACGGGCCGCCACCGCGACCGGTGCCCAACTGGTGTGGATCCCGCGCCGTGCCGGTGAACGGGGTGCCGTCGAGGCGGGCGCGCTGCCGTCGCTGCTGCCGGGCGGCCGCCCGGCGACCGACCCGCGCGCACGGGAGGAGGTCGCTGCCGTGTGGGGGCTCGCCGAACTCCCGCTGCGCTACGGCCGCGACACCGACCAGATCGTCGAGGCCGCGGCCACCGGCGAACTCTCGGCACTGGTGGTGGCCGGCGTGGAGGTCGCCGACCTGCCCGACCCGGCACGCGCGCGTGAGGCACTCGACAGCGTCGGTTTCCTGGTGTCCCTGGAGCTGCGCCCCAGCGAGGTCACCGAGCGCGCCGACGTCGTCCTGCCGGTCGCCGCGGTCGCCGAGAAGGCGGGCACCTTCCTCAACTGGGAGGGCAGGGTGCGGTTCTTCGAGGCCGCCCTCAAGCCCGAGCAGATGACCCGCCGTCTCGCACCGACCGACGCCCGCGTGCTGCAGATGCTGGCCGACGCCATGGACGTCCACCTGGGCCTGCCGGATCTGCGCACCACGCGCGCGGAGATCGACCGGCTCGGCCCCTGGAACGGCGCCCGCGCCTCGGGGCCCTCGGAGTTCGCGGGCGTACTGCCCCGCCCCGCCGCCGGGGAGGCCGTCCTCGCCGGGCACCGGCTGCTGCTCGACCAGGGTGTCCTGCAGGAGGGCGACGAAGCCCTCGCGGGGACCCGGCACGCCGCACACGCGCGCGTGTCGGCCGCGACGGCCGCCGAGGCAGGCGCCGGCGACGGCGCCCTCCTCGCCGTCACCGGCCCCGCCGGCACGGTGGAGCTGCCGCTGCGGATCACCGAGATGCCCGACCGGGTGGTGTGGCTGCCGCTGAACTCCGTCGGCGGCGGCGTCGCCTCCGACACCGGGGCACAGCCCGGTTCTCTCGTCCGCATCGGCCCGGCGGTCCCCGCCGAAGAGGCCCCCAAGGAGGTGGAGGCATGAGCACGTACCTCGCCGCTGAAAACCTCTCGATGTTCGGCAGCGACCCCTGGTGGCTGGTCGTCGTGAAGGCGGTGTTCTGCTTCGCCTTCGTCGTGGCGTCCGTGCTGTTCGCCATCGTCTGGGAACGCAAGGTCGTCGCCTGGATGCAGCTGCGCATCGGCCCCAACCGGAACGGCCCCTGGGGCATGCTCCAGTCGCTCGCCGACGGCGTGAAGCTGATGCTGAAGGAAGACGTCGTCGTCAAGCGCGCCGACAAGGTGGTCTACATCCTCGCGCCGATCATCATGACCGTCCCGGCGCTCATGGCGATCGCGGTGATCCCCTTCGGCCCGGCCGGCAACGAGATCTCGATCTTCGGCCACCGCACCACGATGCAGCTCACCGACCTGCCGATCGCGATGCTCTACATCCTCGCGACCGCCTCCGTGGGCATCTACGGCATCGTCCTGGCGGGCTGGAGTTCCGGATCGACCTACCCGCTGCTCGGCGGCCTGCGCTCCTGCGCGCAGATGATCTCGTACGAGATCGCCATGGGCGCGGCCTTCGCCTCCGTGTTCCTCTACTCGGGATCCATGTCGACGTCCGCGATCGTCGACCAGCAGCACGACCGCTGGTACGTCCTGCTGCTGCCGGTCTCGTTCATCCTCTACATCGTCACGATGCTCGGCGAGACCAACCGCGCCCCCTTCGACATGCCGGAGTCCGAGGGCGACCTGGTCGGCGGCTTCAACACCGAGTACTCGTCCATCAAGTTCGCGCTGTTCATGCTCTCGGAGTACGCGAACATGGTGACCGTCTCGGCCGTGGCCACCACCCTCTTCCTCGGCGGCTGGCGGGCCCCGTGGCCGATCACCACCTTCTGGGAGGGCGCGAACCACGGCTGGTGGCCGATGCTCTGGTTCGTCGTCAAGGTCCAGCTGCTGCTCTTCGGGTTCATCTGGGTGCGCGCCTCGCTGCCACGCGTGCGCTACGACCAGCTGATGAAGCTCGGCTGGAAGGTGCTCATCCCGGTCTCGGTCGTCTGGCTGATGCTCGTCGCGACCGTGCGGGCGCTGCGCAACGAGAACTACGACTTCGCCGACATCGCCCTCTACGTCGGCGGCGGAGTCCTCGCCCTGCTGCTGATCTCCTTCGTCGCCGACATGTTCCGCGAGAAGGCCAAGACCACCGAGCGGAGCGCCGAACCGGAACCCGGCTTCGACCCCCTGGCGGGCGGATTCCCCGTACCGCCGCTACCCGGTCAGGAGCTGCCGGCGGTGCCGAGGCGTCACTCGCGCCGTGAGCGGGAGCTGATTGTCAGTGGCGGGCCGGACACTGTCAGTGACGGAACTACGGATGGAAAGGAGGCGTCCGATGGCTGAGGAGCCCAAGGAGACCAAGCCCGGTTTCCAGAATCCAGTGGCCGGCTTCGGCGTGACCTTCAAGGCCATGTTCAAGAAGCGGCTGACCGAGCAGTACCCGGAGCAGAAGAAGACCACGGCTCCGCGGTTCCACGGACGGCACCAGCTCAACCGCCATCCTGACGGCCTGGAGAAGTGCGTCGGCTGCGAGCTGTGCGCCTGGGCCTGCCCCGCCGACGCCATCTACGTGGAAGGCGCCGACAACACCGACGAGGAGCGCTACTCGCCGGGTGAGCGGTACGGCCGCGTCTACCAGATCAACTACGCCCGCTGCATCCTGTGCGGGCTGTGCATCGAAGCGTGCCCCACGCGCGCGCTGACGATGACCAACGAGTTCGAGCTGGCGGACTCCAGCCGCGCCAACCTCATCTACACCAAGGAGCAGCTGCTCGCCGGCCTCGAGGACAACATGGTCGAGACGCCGCACGCGATCTTCCCGGGGACGGACGAGCAGGACTACTACCGCGGCCTGGTGACGCATGCCGCCCCCGGCACCGTCCGGCAGGTCGCCGTGTCCAAGGGCGAGGTCCCCCAGGAGGCCGCCTCCACCTTCGGCGAGGACGAGCCGGCCTCGGAGAAGGTGATCGGCCGATGAGCGCGCAGACCCTGGCCGCCTACACCACCTCCACCGGTGAGGCCGTCCAGTTCTGGATCCTCGGCACCGTCGCGGTGCTCGGCGCCCTGTGCACCGTCTTGATGAAGAGGGCCGTGCACAGCGCGCTCTGCCTGGCCGGCACCATGATCGTCCTGGCCGTGTTCTACCTCGTCAACGGCGCCTACTTCCTCGGGATCGTGCAGATCGTCGTCTACACCGGCGCGATCATGATGCTGTTCCTGTTCGTGGTCATGCTCGTCGGCGTCACGGCCGCCGACTCCCTGAAGGAGACCATCAAGGGCCAGCGCTGGCTGGCCCTTGTGTGCGGGGTCGGCTTCGGTGTCCTGCTGTTCACGGGCATCGCGAACGCCTCCCTGAAGGAGTTCAACGGCGCCGGCCAGGCGAACGCGAACGGCAATGTGCAGGGCCTCGCCGCCCTCATCTTCACCAAGTACGTCTTCGCCTTCGAAATCACCGGCGCCCTGCTGATCACGGCCGCCGTCGGCGCCATGGTGCTCACCCACCGCGAGCGCACCGAACGGGCCAAGACCCAGCGCGAGCTGTCCGAGCAGCGCGTCCGCGAGGGCGTGCACCTCCCGCCGCTGCCCGCCCCGGGCGTCTACGCCCGGCACAACGCCGTGGACATCGCGGGACTGCTGCCCGACGGCACCCCCTCCGAGCTGACGGTCAACAAGACGCTGCGCGAGCGGGGCCAGATCCGTGACGTCTCCACGGAGGCGCTCAACGACCTGCGGGCACTGGAGCAGCGCGCGGAGGAGCGCCTGGAGCGCACGACGGTCGACCCGGCCACCTTCAAGCGGCCCGAGGAGGCGTCGAAGTGAATCCGGTCAACTACCTCTACCTCGCCGCCCTGCTGTTCACGATCGGCGCGACCGGCGTTCTCATCCGCCGCAACGCCATCGTGGTCTTCATGTGCATCGAGCTGATGCTGAACGCCTGCAACCTCGCGTTCGTCACCTTCTCCCGCATGCACGGCAACCTCGACGGCCAGATCATCGCCTTCTTCACGATGGTCGTCGCCGCCGCGGAGGTCGTGGTGGGTCTCGCGATCATCGTGTCGCTGTTCCGCGCCCGCCACTCGGCCTCGGTCGACGACGCCAGCCTGATGAAGCTGTAAGGGGTCGGAAGAATCGTGGAGAAACTGATCGCGCTGCTCATCGCGGCGCCCCTGCTCGGAGCGGCCGTCCTCCTGGTCGGCGGCCGGCGGCTCGACCGCGTCGGCCACTGGATCGGCACGCTTCTGTCGACCGCCTCCTTCGCGTTCGGCCTGATCCTCTTCGCCGACCTGCTCGGCAGGAACGCGGAACACCGCACCCTGACCCAGCATCTGTGGACCTGGATCCCGGTCGAGAGCTTCCACGCGGACGTCACCTTCCGCCTGGACCAGCTGTCGATGACCTTCGTGCTCCTGATCACCGGTGTCGGCTCGCTGATCCACCTGTACTCGGTCGGGTACATGGAGCACGACGAGCGCCGCCGCCGCTTCTTCGGTTACCTGAACCTGTTCCTCGCGGCGATGCTGCTGCTCGTCCTCGCCGACAACTACCTGCTGCTGTACGTCGGCTGGGAAGGCGTCGGCCTCGCCTCCTACCTGCTGATCGGTTTCTGGCAGCACAAGCCCAGCGCCGCCACCGCGGCGAAGAAGGCCTTCCTGGTCAACCGCGTCGGCGACATGGGCCTGTCGATCGCGATCATGCTGATGTTCACCACCTTCGGCGGCTTCGCCTTCGGACCGGTCCTCAGCCACACCGGGGACGCCTCCCAGGGCAAACTCACCGCGATCGGCCTGATGCTGCTGCTCGCCGCCTGCGGCAAGTCGGCGCAGGTGCCGCTGCAGTCCTGGCTCGGCGACGCCATGGAGGGCCCGACCCCGGTCTCGGCCCTGATCCACGCCGCGACGATGGTCACCGCGGGCGTCTACCTGATCGTCCGCTCCGGTGCCATCTTCGACGCCGCCCCCGACGCCCAGCTGGCCGTCACCGTCGTCGGCGCGGTCACGCTCCTCTTCGGTGCGATCGTCGGTTGCGCCAAGGACGACATCAAGAAGGCGCTGGCCGGCTCGACCATGTCGCAGATCGGCTACATGGTGCTCGCGGCGGGCCTCGGCCCCATCGGCTACGTCTTCGCGATCATGCACCTGGTGACACACGGCTTCTTCAAGGCCGGACTGTTCCTCGGTGCCGGCTCCGTCATGCACGGCATGAACGACGAGGTCGACATGCGCAAGTACGGCGGCCTGCGCAAGTACATGCCGGTCACGTTCATCACCTTCGGGCTCGGCTACCTGGCGATCATCGGCTTCCCGGGCCTGTCCGGCTTCTTCTCCAAGGACAAGATCATCGAGGCGGCCTTCGCCAAGGGCGGCACCGAGGGCTGGATCCTCGGCGGCGCAGCCCTGCTGGGCGCGGCCATCACCGCCTTCTACATGACGCGCGTGATGCTGATGACCTTCTTCGGGGAAGAGCGTTGGAAGAACCAACCCACTCGCTCGCCGGAGGCGCCGAGCGCCGAGCCCGCCGCCGAGCACCACGGTGAGCACGCCGAGCCGCACCCGCACGAGTCCCCGAAGGTCATGACGATCCCGATGATCGTGCTGGCCGTCGGCTCCGTCTTCGGCGGCGCCTTCTTCAGCCTCGGCGACCGCTTCCTGCACTGGCTGGAGCCCGTCACGGGCCACAGCGAGGGCGACTCGCCGCTCAGCGCCACCACCGTCACCGGCGCGACCATGGTCTGCCTGGTCATCGGTGTCGGCATCGCCTGGGCCCAGTACGGCCGCAAGCCCGTCCCGGCCGTCGCCCCGCGCGGCTCGCTGCTCACCCGCGCGGCCCGGCGCGACCTGCTCCAGGACGACTTCAACCACGTCGTCCTGGTGCGCGGCGGCGAGCACCTCACGCGCTCCCTGGTGTACGTCGACCACACCCTGGTCGACGGCGTCGTCAACGGCACGGCGGCCGCCTTCGGCGGCCTGTCCGGGCGGCTGCGCCGGCTCCAGAACGGCTTCGCCCGCTCCTACGCGGTCTCGATGTTCGGCGGTGCGGCCCTCCTGGTCGCCGCGACCCTGCTGATGAGGGCGGTCTGATACCGATGTCCTTTCCTCTGCTGACAGCGACGGCGGCGCTCCCGGCCCTCGGGGCCGTCGCCACGGCCGCCGTGCCGGCCTCGCGACGCACCGCCGCCAAGTGGCTGGCGCTGCTCGTCTCGCTCGCCACACTCGCCCTCGCGATCGTCGTCCTGGTCCGCTTCGACCCGGACGGCGCCCGCTACCAGCTCACCGAATCCCACGCCTGGATCAAGGACTTCGGGGTGAGGTACGAACTGGGCGTGGACGGCATCGCCGTGGCGCTGGTCGCGCTCACGGCCCTGCTCGTCCCGTTCATCGTCCTCGCGGGCTGGCACGACGCCGACCCGCTGGAGACCGGCAGCCGCCGCTGGCGTCCCACCCAGGGCTTCTTCGCGCTGATGCTCGCCGTCGAGGCGATGGTGATCATCTCGTTCGAGGCCACCGACGTCTTCCTCTTCTACATCTTCTTCGAAGCCATGCTCATCCCGATGTACTTCCTCATCGGGGGCTTCGGGGACCGCGCCCACGAGCACGGTGAGGAGACGGCCGCCACGCAGCGGTCGTACGCGGCGGTGAAGTTCCTGCTCTACAACCTGGTCGGCGGACTGATCATGCTGGCCGCGGTCATCGGCCTCTACGTGGTCGCCGGGAACTTCAGCCTCCAGGAGATCGCGCAGGCGCGGGCGAACGGCTCGCTGCACATGGCGACCGACACCGAACGCTGGCTCTTCCTCGGCTTCTTCTTCGCCTTCGCCGTGAAGGCACCCCTGTGGCCGCTGCACACCTGGCTGCCCAACGCCATGCAGGAGTCCACCGCCCCGGTCGCCGTCCTCATCACCGCGGTCGTCGACAAGGTCGGCACCTTCGCGATGCTCCGCTACTGCCTCCAGCTGTTCCCGGACGCCAGCAAGTGGGCGACGCCCGTCATCCTCGTACTGGCGCTGATCAGCATCGTCTACGGCGCACTGCTCGCCGTCGGCCAGCGGGACATCAAACGCCTGGTGGCCTACGCGTCGATCTCGCACTTCGGGTTCATCGTCATGGGCATCTTCGCGATGACCAGCCAGGGCCAGTCCGGTGCCACGCTCTACATGGTCAACCACGGCATCTCCACGGCCGCGTTGATGCTGGTCGCCGGCTTCCTGGTCTCCCGGCGCGGCTCGCGGCTCATCGCCGACTACGGAGGCGTGCAGAAGGTCGCCCCGGTGCTCGCCGGCACCTTCCTGATCGGCGGCCTCGCGACCCTCTCGCTGCCCGGACTCGCCCCGTTCGTGAGCGAGTTCCTGGTCCTCGTCGGCACGTTCGCGCGCTACCCCCTGATCGGCATCATCGCCACCTTCGGCATCGTCCTCGCCGCGCTGTACACCCTCGTGCTGTACCAGCGGACGATGACGGGCCCGGTGAAACCCGAGGTCTCGGCGATGCCCGACCTGCGCGCGCGTGAACTGCTGGTCGTCGCCCCGCTGATCGTGCTGCTGATCTTCCTGGGCGTCTACCCGAAGCCCGTCACGGACATCGTCAACCCGGCGGTCAAGCAGACCATGTCCGACGTACACAAGAAGGACCCCAAGCCCGAGGTGGAGGCGGCCAAGTGAGCGCAACAGCCGTCCACAGCCTGTGGACAACCGCGGCCGACCCGATCTCGAAGATCGACGCGCCGAAGATCGAATACGGACAATTGTCACCGACCCTGATCGTGCTCGGTGCGGCGCTGGTCGGAGTGCTGATCGAAGCCTTCGTCCCGCGCAAGTCCCGCTACTACGCCCAGGTGTTCGTCTCCGCCGTGGCACTGTGCGCCGCGTTCGCCACGGTCGTCGCGCTGGCGGCCGACGGATACGGCACCACCAAGGCGCACATCGCCGCCATGGGGGCGATCGCCGTGGACGGACCGGCCCTGTTCCTCCAGGGCACGATCCTGCTGGCCGGCCTGGTCAGTCTCTTCACCTTCGCCGAGCGCCGCCTCGACCCGGAGGCACACGGCAACCGGGTCGACTCCTTCGCCGCCCAGGCGGCCTCGGTGCCGGGCAGCGACAGCGAGAAAGCCGCCGTCAAGGCCGGGTTCACCACCACCGAGGTCTTCCCCCTGCTGCTCTTCGCCATCGCGGGCATGCTGGTGTTCCCCGCGGCCAACGACCTGCTGACACTGTTCGTGGCCCTGGAGGTCTTCTCCCTGCCGCTGTACCTGCTGTGCGCCCTGGCCCGCCGCAAGCGGCTGATGTCGCAGGAGGCCGCGGTCAAGTACTTCCTGCTCGGGGCGTTCGCCTCGGCGTTCACCCTGTTCGGCATCGCCCTGCTGTACGGCTACGCGGGCTCGGTGTCGTACGCGCGCATCGCACAGGTCGTCGACGGCACCGTCACCAACGTCGACCCGGCGCTCGCCGACACCATGGGCAACGACGCGCTGCTGCTGATCGGCGGCGCGATGATCGTGATGGGTCTGCTGTTCAAGGTGGGCGCGGTGCCGTTCCACATGTGGACACCGGACGTCTACCAGGGCGCGCCCACCCCGGTGACGGGCTTCATGGCGGCGGCGACGAAGGTGGCGGCGTTCGGCGCGCTGCTGCGCCTGCTCTACGTCGTCCTGCCCGGCATGCGCTGGGACTGGCGGCCGGTCATGTGGGCGGTGGCGATCATCACCATGCTGGGCGGTGCGATCGTCGCCATCACCCAGACCGACATCAAGCGGCTGCTGGCGTACTCCTCCATCGCACACGCCGGATTCATCCTCGCGGGTGTCATCGCCACCTCGAAGGACGGCGTCTCGTCCGTGCTCTTCTACCTGGCGGGCTACTCGTTCGTGACCATCGGCGCGTTCGCCGTGGTCACCCTGGTGCGCGACGCGGGCGGCGAGGCCACCCACCTGTCCAAGTGGGCGGGGCTTGGGCGGCGGTCCCCGCTGGTGGCGGCGGTGTTCGCGGTGTTCCTGCTGGCCTTCGCCGGTATCCCGCTGACCTCCGGCTTCGCGGGCAAGTTCGCCGTGTTCAAGGCGGCGGCGGACGGCGGCGCGGCCCCCCTGGTCGTCGTCGGTGTGATCTCCTCGGCGATCGCCGCGTTCTTCTACATCCGTGTGATCGTGCTCATGTTCTTCAGCGAGCCGAGGCCCGAGGGCCCGACCGTGGCCGTCCCCTCGCCGCTGACCACGGCGGCGATCGGCGTGGGCGTGGCGGCGACGCTCGTCCTCGGTGTGGCGCCGCAGTACTTCCTGAGCCTGGCGAACCAGGCGGGAGTGTTCGTGCGCTGACCTCCCCGTCGTACGAGCCGCTGCCCGGCACCCCTGCGCCGACAGGGATGCCGGGCAGCGGCATGGAGGCGGAGAACCGACGCCGATGGGCCGCCCGGAGAAGATCATGACAACGCCTCGGGTGATCGCCGCGACATGCTCCGGCGGTCGCCGCGGACCTCTCCGGCGGTCATGGTGGACCCTCTCCGGTGATCGCCGCGATTGATCCGGCGCCGGCACCGGCGGCGGCCGGAGCTGCCGCGGCGGGTGCTATTCACGCGGTCTGCCGCAGGCAGCCTGTGGATAACTCCGGCGCTGTCGGTTCCGCCCCCTATCGTGGAGGCAGGTCGAGAAGCGACACACGGGGGACCGAGGGGACAGACGGGGGACAGGGCGATGGGCGTGACGGGTGGAAGCAGCGAGATGCCAAGGATGACCGAGGGGCCGGGCGCGGCCGACAGCGAGGCGCTGGCCACACTCCACCGTGTCTTCGGATACGAGGCCTTCCGGGGCGAGCAGCAGGAGATCATCGAGCACGTGGTGGCGGGCGGCGACGCCCTCGTGCTCATGCCCACCGGCGGCGGCAAGTCGCTGTGCTACCAGATCCCGGCCCTCGTCCGGCCCGGGACCGGGGTGGTCGTCTCCCCGCTGATCGCGCTGATGCAGGACCAGGTGGACGCCCTGCGCGCTCTCGGTGTGCGGGCCGGCTTCATGAACTCCACGCAGGACTTCGACGAGCGGCGCGTGGTCGAGGCCGAGTTCCTGGCCGGGGAGCTGGACCTGCTGTACCTGGCCCCGGAGCGGCTGCGCCTGGACACCACGCTCGACCTGCTCTCCCGCGGCAAGATCTCCGTCTTCGCCATCGACGAGGCGCACTGCGTGTCCCAGTGGGGCCACGACTTCCGCCCCGACTACCTCACCCTGTCCCTCCTCGGTGAGCGCTGGCCGGACGTCCCGCGGATCGCCCTCACCGCCACCGCCACACAGGCCACCCACCAGGAGATCACCCAGCGGCTCAACCTGCCGGCGGCCCGGCACTTCGTCGCCAGCTTCGACCGGCCGAACATCCAGTACCGGATCGTGCCGAAGGCCGACCCCAGGAAGCAACTGCTCGCCTTCCTCCGGGAGGAGCACCCGGGCGACGCCGGCATCGTCTACTGCCTCTCCCGCAACTCGGTGGAGCGGACGGCCGAGTTCCTGACCGCCAACGGCATCGCGGCGGTGCCGTACCACGCGGGTCTGGACGGGAGCACCCGCGCCGCGCACCAGTCCCGGTTCCTGCGCGAGGACGGCCTGGTCGTGGTGGCGACCATCGCCTTCGGCATGGGCATCGACAAGCCCGACGTACGCTTCGTCGCCCACCTGGACCTGCCCAAGTCCATCGAGGGCTACTACCAGGAGACCGGCCGCGCCGGCCGTGACGGCCTGCCCTCCACGGCCTGGATGGCCTACGGCCTGAACGACGTCATACAGCAGCGCAAGCTGATCCAGTCCGGCGAGGGAGACGAGGCGTTCCGCCGCCGCGCGGCCGCCCACCTCGACGCCATGCTCGCCCTGTGCGAGACGGCCCAGTGCCGCCGAGGCCAGCTGCTCGCCTACTTCGGCCAGGATCCCGACGCGGCGGCCTGCGGCAACTGCGACACATGCCTCACCCCGCCGGAGACCTGGGACGGCACGATCGCCGCACAGAAGGTGCTGTCGACGGTGGTGCGGCTGCAGCGGGAGCGCGGGCAGAAGTTCGGCGCGATGCAGATCGTCGACATCCTGCTCGGCAAGCGCACCGCCAAGGTGATCCAGTTCGACCACGATCAGCTGTCCGTCTTCGGCATCGGCGACGACCTCACCGAGGGCGAGTGGCGGGGCGTCGTCCGTCAGCTGCTCGCCCAGGGACTGCTCGCGGTCGAGGGCGAGTACGGCACGCTGGTCCTCACCGAGGCAAGCGGTTCGGTGCTGCGGCAGGAGCGCGAGGTGCCGCTGCGCAAGGAGCCGAAGAAACCGGCCGGCTCCCGGTCGCGCTCGACCTCCGGAGGCGACCGCAAGGCCAAGGCCGCCGCGGCCGAGCTGCCCGAGGAACTGCTCCCCGCCTTCGAGGCCCTGCGCGCCTGGCGCGGCGAGCAGGCCCGGGAGCAGGGCGTTCCCGCGTACGTCATCTTCCACGACGCCACATTGCGGGAGATCGTCTCCCTGTGGCCCGGTTCGGTGCGCGAGCTGGGCACGGTGGGCGGTGTCGGCGAGAAGAAGCTGGTCACCTACGGGGAAGGCGTGCTCGAGGTGCTGGCCTCGCTGAACCGGCCGGGCCACGCCGGTGCCTCGGACCAGGCCGGTGCCGCGGCCCGGGCCGGTGCGGGGGGTCCGGTGGGCGCCGGGCAGCCGCAGGAGTACTGGCCCGAGCCGGCGGACGAGCCCGAGCCGGACGACTGGATATAGCCCGCCGGGGCGCGCCGCGGCTCGGGCAGGACCGGCGCCGGGTTACAGCCCCCGGGCCGCGTAGGCCCGGACGTCGGCGTCCGAGTCCGCCGTGGCCGTGGCGAGGGCTGACCGGGCCTCCTCGATGGCCCGGTGCCGGGTCAGTGCCAGGACCGCTGCCTTGCGGACGTCGGCGTTCGGGTCGGCGAGGGCCTTGGCGAGCGCGGGGACCGCGGTGCCGGCGGGGGCGGCCGACAGCGCCGTGGCGGCACCCGCCCGCACCTGCCAGGCAGGGTCGGACAGGTCGGCCACGGCACGGGCGGCGAGCGGTGCCGGGCAGCCGGTGGTGCCCAGCGCACCGAGCGCGGCGCCGCGCACCAGCGGATCGGCGTCCCGGGTGAGCCGCTCCAGGGTGCCGGCGAGCAGCTCCCGGTCGGACGTGCCCAGGGACGCCGAACCGACCGCGGCAAGCGCCTTGGCCACACCGACCCGGACCTCCCGGGAGGGATCGTCCGCAGCGCCCGCCAGCGGCCCGACCGCGTCGACCGAGACGAGCGCCCGCACGGCCTCGGTACGGACGGCGATGTCGGGGTCGTCCAGAGCGGCCGCGAACACCCCCGCCCCGCCGAGCCGCAGGGCGCGCAGCACATCCAGGACGGCGGCACGGACCACCGGGTCGGCCTGGCCGAGCGCATCGGTGAGGGCGACGCCCAGGGCCGGGTCGGACGCCAGGGTCTCGACGAGTTCGCGCAGTGAGGCCGCGGCGGCCGCGCGGACCCCGGCGTCCGGGTCGGCGAGGGCACCGGCGAGGGCCTGCCCGGTGCCGGGCGGCACGGTCTCGGTGAGCACCGAGACGGTCGTACGGCGAACGGCGGGGTCGGAGTCGTCCAGGTAGGGCTCCAGCTCGGCGAGGCCGGGTTCCGCCTCGGCCAGCTCCAGCAGTTCCAGGAGCCGCGGCGAGGCGCCGTCCCGGGCACCGGACCGGTCGCCGGGTCCGGTGGGGCGGGCGGCGGCCGGCCCGGCGGAGGCCGGCGCCACCTCGCGCGGCCCCGCCGTGGCCACGTGCTCGGGACGGACCTCGCCCAACCGCCGGGAGGAACCGCCGACAGGCGAGAACTCATCCACCGGCACCAGATAGGGAGCCACGGGACGGGCCGTGAACTCCATCGCACCAGAGGGGGACTTGTGCAGATCGAGATGGTGGAACCAGGAGACGTCGTCACGCCCGGGATGGTCGAGACGGTCGTGGTAGAGACCCCAGCGGGACTCGGTACGGGCCAGGGAGGCGCGAGCGGCCATCTCCGCGCAGTCGCGGATGAAGGAGACCTCGGCGCAGCGCATCAGTTCGTGCGGGGTTCCGGCACCCATCGCGGCGATGTCGGCACGCATCCGCTCGAAGGCCTCCAGGGCCAGCGACAGTCGTGCGCCGGACTTGGGCGGGGCCACGTAGTCGTTCACGAAGCGGCGCAGCTTGTACTCGACCTGGGGCTGTGGCGGGCCGTCCGGGTTGCGCAGCGGGCGGTAGACCAACTCGTGGGCCTCGCGCACCTGGTCCGCGGGAAGCTCACCGGCGTAGGCCGTGTACTGCGCGGCGTCGGCGCCCGCGAGATCGCCGAAGACGAAGGCGCCGATCATGTAGTTGTGGGGGACACAGGCGAGGTCGCCCGCCGCGTACAGGCGCGGGACGGTCGTGCGGGCGTGGTCGTCGACACGGACACCGGAGGCGGAGTGCCCGCCGCACAGACCGATCTCGGAGATGTGCATCTCGACGTCGTGAGTGCGGTAGTCGTGGCCGCGCCCGGAGTGGAAGGTGCCGCGGGTCGGCCGCTCGGTGGAGTGCAGGATCGACTCCAGGGCGGAGACCGACTCCTCGGGAAGGTGACTGAGCTTCAGGTAGACCGGACCCCGGTCGCTGGCCACCTCGGCGGCGAACTCGGCCATCATCTGCCCCGACCAGTAGTCGGAGTCGACGAAACGCTCGCCGTGCCGGTTGACCTGGTAGCCGCCGAAGGGGTTGGCGACGTAGGCGCAGGCCGGGCCGTTGTAGTCCTTGATCAGCGGATTGATCTGGAAGCACTCGATACCCGTCAGCTCCGCGCCCGCGTGGTAGGCCATGGCGTAACCGTCACCGGCGTTGGTCGGGTTCTCGTAGGTGCCGTAGAGGTATCCGGAGGCGGGCAGCCCGAGCCGGCCGCAGGCACCCGTCGCGAGGATCACCGCACCCGCGCGGACGGTGACGAAGGCGCCGGTGCGGGTGTTGAAACCGACCGCACCCACCGCGCGGCCCTCGGCGGTGAGCACCCGGACCGGCATCACCCGGTTCTCGATCCTGATCCGCTCCCGCATCTCGCGCCGCCGCAACTGCCGGTACAGGACCTTTTTGACGTCCTTGCCCTCTGGCATCGGCAGTACGTACGAGCCGGAGCGATGGACCTGGCGGACCGCGTACTCGCCGTGCTCGTCCTTCTCGAACTTGACCCCGTACGACTCCAGCCGCTGGACCATCGCGAACCCGCGGGTGGCGGTCTGGCGGACGGTGGACTGGTCGACGATGCCGTCATTGGCGCGGGTGATCTCGGCGACGTAGTCGTCGGGCTCGGCGCGGCCGGGGACGACCGCGTTGTTCACCCCGTCCATGCCCATGGCGAGCGCACCGGAGTGGCGGACGTGGGCCTTCTCCAGCAGCAGGACGTTCGCGCCGCGCTCGGCGGCGGTCAGGGCGGCCATGGTGCCGGCGGTACCGCCACCGATGACGAGGACGTCGCAGGTCAGCTCCTCGGCGTCGGTGACGGCGGGGATCTCCGGGACAGCGGGCGCGGGGATGGTCACCGGGGTGCCTTTCAGGAGCCGAGTGAGGTGAGGATGTCGCGGCGCAGGGCCACGCGGGCCGGAGCGTCGAAGGCCGCACGGTCACGGGGGTGCGGCACGTCCCGGACGGCGGCCACCCGGCCGGAGCCGAGCAGGGCCACGCGGTCGCCGAGGAAGAGGGCCTCGTCCACGTCGTGCGTGACGAAGACGACGGTCGCGCCCGTACCGCGCAGCACCTCGACGAGCAGGTCCTGCATGCCGGAGCGGGTCTGGGCGTCGAGCGCGCCGAAGGGCTCGTCCATCAGGACCGCACGCGGGCTGTCGGCCAGGGCACGCGCCAACTGGGCACGCTGGCGCTGTCCGCCGGACACGCGGTGCGGCAACTGCCCGGCCTGCGCGCTCACCCCGACCCGCTCGAGCCAGACCCCGGCCCGGGAACGGCGCTCGGCGCGCGGGACGCCCCTGATGGCGAGCGGCAGTTCGACGTTTCCGCGCAGAGTCCGCCAGGGCAGCAGGGCATCCTCCTGGAAGACCAGCGCGCGATCGGCCGACGGACCGGTCAGCGGGCTGCCGTCCACGTCCGCCGTGCCGGATAGCGGGGCGAGCAGGCCGGCGAGCGTGCGCAGCAGTGTCGACTTGCCGCACCCGGAGGGGCCGACGACGGTGAGGATCTCTCCGGGGGCCACCTCCAGGTCGACGTCGACGAGGACCGGGGCGTCCGGACGGCCCAGGACGGCGCCGCGGAACCTGAGCCGGGTGCCGCGTACAGGTCCCGGTGCCGCCGTGGCCGGAGGGGGGACGGTCTCAGACGAGGTGCTCATCGCGGGCCTCCTCGGTGTCGTTCTCGCCCTGCTGGTCGGGCTGGGACTCGTGCTCGGCCTCGCCCTCGGCGCGAACCGGGACGGGGAGCGTGCGGGGCGTACGGGCGCGGCCGCCGACGTACGAGGTGCGGGGCAGCCAGCGGGTCAGCCGCCGGCCGAGGAGTTCCACGGCCGTGGAGGTCACCCAGCCGAGGACGCCGATGGTGACCATGCCGACGAAGACGCCCGGGTAGTTCACCACCGTGTAGTCCTGCCAGGTGCGGTAGCCGACCCCGTACTGGCCGGAGATCATCTCGGCGGAGATCACGCAGATCCACGACACACCGATACCGACCGACAGACCGCCGAAGATGCCGGGCAGCGCACCCGGCAGCACGACCGAGCCGAGGATGCGCAGCCGGCCGCCGCCCATGGTGCGCACCGCCTCCTCCCACACCGGGGTCAGGGCCCGGACCGCATGCCGGGTGGAGACCAGCACGGGGAAGAAGGCGGCGGTGCAGGTGATGAAGACGATGCCCTGTTCGTTGGAGGGGAAGAGCAGGATCGCGACCGGGACGAGGGCGATCGCCGGGATCGGCCGGACGACTTCCAGGACCGGGCCGAGCAGGTCCTCGGCGAGACGCGAGCGGGCCACGAGCACGCCCGTCGCCACCCCCAGGACGGCCGCCAGCGCGAAGCCGCCGAGGATGCGGCTCAGGCTGTCGGTGAGGTCGGTCCAGTAGTCGGCGCCGGAAAGCCGGTCGGAGAAGGCACGGGCGACGTCCGTGACCGTCGGAAACTGCGAGAAGCGCAGCCACAGGTCGACGTCCATGCTGGTCAGCAGCTGCCACAGGCCGAGGGCGGTGGCCAGCGACACCGCTCGCAGCGCATACCGGGCCAGAGGCCGCCGGGTCATGACGCCCGTTCCAGCGCCACGCGGTAGGAGACGGTACGGGCTCCGTCGTGAGCGGCGACGTAGGCCTGCGCCGTCGCCGGGGTGACGAAGGGCAGCAGCCGGTCGCCGTCGGCCACCCAGACCGCCTTGTCGGCGAACCAGAGGGTGCCGGTGGTGGCGTCGGGCACGTAGGCGGCGTGAACGGCGTCGCGGTGCCGGGCCACGTACGTCAGCAGCTCCTTCGGTGCCTTGAAGGTGGTCGTCCTGTCGCTGCCCTTGGCCCACACCTCGCTCGCGGCAGGTGCGGGCGAGGACGCGAGCCGCTCGGCGTAGGAGGCACCGAGGGCCTTCTTGACGTACCGGTCGTCGACGAAGGCGTCCACGTCCACGTCGCCGGTCAGCTTGGCGGCCTTCAGTACGGATACGTCCTGCTCGAGCGCGGTGACGAGCTGCGGTTTGAGGGCCGGGTCGAAGGTGGCGATGCCGTGGGCTCCGTTGTAGAGGTAGACGACCTCGGCGGGCAGGCCGGTGGCCTCGGCGACCTTCTCCGCCGCGGTGACGGGATGGCCACGCAGATAGTCCGTGGCCTGGTTCTGGGCCTTGAGGAAGGCGTCGAGGACGGCCGGGTGCCGCTTGGCGAAGTCCTCGCGGGCGGTGACGCCGTGGAAGGTGGGCAGGTTCAGCTGGGCGCCGTCGTACAGCGCCTTGGCCTTGCCCTGGTAGGCGAGCAGACCGGGCCAGGCGACGAACTGGGACAGTGCGTCCACGCTGCCGGCGGAGAGCGCCGAAGCACCCACGGCCGGCTGCTGGTTGAGCTTGGAGATCCCCTTGTCCGGGTCGATGCCGGCACGCTGCAGGGCCCGTACGAGAGTGCCGTCAGCGGCGGAGCCGATGCTCGTGGAGACCTTCTTGCCCTTGAGGTCCTTCAGGGTGGTGAGCCTGGAGTCCGGTGCGGTGACGACGGTGTTGAGGCCGCCGCGCAGGTTGTATCCGGTGACGGAGATCAGGTGGGTGGGGCGGCCGAGCTGCTTGCCGCGGGCCGCGTTGAGCAGCAGCGGGAAGTCGCCCATCGAGCCGATGTCGATCTTTCCGGCGGTCATCTGGGCGGTGATCGGGGCGCCGGTGGCGTAGTCCTGCCAGTCGACCTTGTAGGTGTGGCCGTCGTGCAGGGCGTTGAGCTGTTTCTCGAAGTAGCCGAGCGACCGCAGGAGCGTGCCGGCGGTGACGGTGTTGATGGTCTTGGACTGGTAGCCCACGGTCACGGTGACCGTGGAGCCGCTGCCCGCCTCGGCACTGCCGCCGCAGGCGGACAGCGGTAGGAGGAGCGCGGCGGCGGACAGGGAAACTGCCGTGCGTTTCATGCTGGTTCGGCCTCTCACCGGAGCGGTACGGAAGGTCAGCGGAGCAGGTAGGGCATGTTGACCGTGACGGCTCCGGTGGGGCAGCGGGCCGCGCACGGGCCGCAGTACCAGCACTCGTCGACGTGCATGTACGCCTTGCCGCTGCTGGTGTCGATGGCCAGGGAGTCCAGTGGGCACATGTCGACGCAGAGGGTGCAGCCGTCGATGCACTTCGACTCGTCGATGGTCACGGGCACGTCGGCCCGCTGGGGCACCAAGGGCATGGCTGTCTCCTGGAAGCGTGCAGGCAAAGGATGCGTACAGGCGGGGTGGGGTGAACGAGAGGCGGTTACGACCGGTGGAGCAGGCCGCTCATGGTGATGCGGTCGCCACGGAAGCGGATGAACTCCAGGTCCACGGGGCGGCCGTCGGCGAGGTGCGTGAGGCGTTCCAGCATCAGCACGGCGGCACCGCGCGGCGCCTGGAGCACGGCCGCGGAGTGGGTGTCCGCGTTCACCGCCTCCAGGGTGATCTCGGCGTGGCCCAGGGGCTGTCCGGTGATGGCTTCCAGGAGGCGGAAGACATCGGTGTTCTCCAGGTCGGCACCGAGCAGCGAGGTGCCGATGTCGAGCGGGATGTAGGTCAGGTCGAGGGACAGCGGCAGGCCGTTCAGGCGGCGCAGGCGTTCGATGTAGAGGACGTCGGCGCCGGCCGGGACGTCTAGGCGCTCGGCGACCGGGGCGGGTGCGGGTGCGGGGCCCATGGTGCGGACCTCGTTGGTGACGCGGCCGTGTTCGTGAAGGGTTTCCGCGAGGCCCATCAGGCGGTCGAGCCCGTGCGGGTATTTCCGGGCGACGACGACGGTGCCGACGCCGGGCAGCCGGTCCACCAGTCCCTCGGCCCGGAGCAGGTCCAGGGCCTGGCGGACGGTGTTGCGGGAGGCGCGGTAATCGGTGGCGAGGCTGGATTCGTGGGGGAGGGGGCCGTCCTCGAAGGCGCCGGTGAGGAGCTGGTGGCGCAGCAGGTCGGCGAGTTGCCGGGCCCGGTCCGCACGCAGCCGGCGACGTGTCCGGTGGGCGGCGACGGTGGTCGCTGCGCCCTGACCGGCGTGGTCGCGGGGGCGGTCGGTGGGTGGCATGGCTGGAACCATACCGAGAAGGTATGGAAAGGGGTGTTGCTGGTTTGTTGCGCCAGGTGACGGGGCGTCCGGAAGGCACGTTGACCTGCGCGTTCACCCTCAGGCGCAGCCAGATGTGCCACCCTGCCGGCGTTCCCTGAGATCAGGACAGTGCGGTCAGTCCCGGCGCGAACGTGATCAGCAGGGGCAGCAGGGGCACCAGCGTGGCCGCCGTCGTGGTCAGGGCCCGGCGCCGGCGGGGCAGTCGCGGTGGTGGTTCCAGCAGCCGGTCCACGCGTTCGCCGAGGAGGCGACGGCTGGAGGCGCAGGAGAGGACACCGCGGTGCTGGTTCAGTTCGATCAGCGCGAGGGCCGTGGTGAGGTGCCCGCAGCGACGGGACGCCGTGTCGTCGGCGGCCAGCTCGACCAGGCGGTGCGTCTGGTCGCAGAAGTGGGCGAAGAGCGGCACCCGCGGGAAGCCCGTGGCGAGCGCGGTGGACAGGTGCAGCAGCCAGTCGTGGTGGGCCCGGGCGTGGCCGCGCTCATGCGTGAGGACGGCGTCCAGCTGGTGGTCGGTGAGTCGCTGCAGCGCCCCGGTGGTGACGACCAGCTGCGGTGGATGCCCCGGCATCCACCAGGCGTCGGGGTACTCGTCCTCCAGGACCAGCATCGGGCCGCGGGCGGCCGGCAGCCCGGCCGGCAGGTCGGGGGCGCGTTCGCGCAGATGCGCCCTGGCCTGGTCCCGGCTGCGGCGGGCCTCGGCGAGTTCGCGGCCCAGCATCGCCGTCGTCCAGGCGGCTCCGCAGGCCAGCAGGACGGTGAGGACGGCGGCCCACACCGGTGCGGCCGAGAGGTCGTAGGCGGCGGTCACGGCGGGCGGTGCGGGGGCGAACACCCGGTCGCGCACGGTGTGGAAGACGGCCGCCGCGCCGAGGACCAGTGCGGTCAGGCAGCACAGCAGGACGGTGGCGACGAGGCACTGCCACACCCACAGCGCGAGCACGGGGTCCCGCTCGGGCCAGACGGCCCGGGTCAGCGCGCGCGGTGCCGGTACGGCGGCCGTCAGAGCGACGGCGCTCAGCAGGAGCAGGCAGACGGTCATGCCGGGGCTCCGGTTCCTGGTCGGAGAGTTGCGCGGGTGCCGGGTGGTGCCGGGTGGTGCCGGGTGGTGCTGGGGTTGCGCGCCGGCGGCACGTCACCCAGGGCGACACGTCGAGGGCGCGTCGCGTGGTGCGGTCTCCGTCAGTATGACGGCGCTGGACGGTGTGAGTCAGCTTCCGGCGGCGAAACCGGCCGCCTTCCTTCGGCTCGGGCTCGCCCAGCGGCCGCCGCCGTCACTGGCAGCCGGCGGCCCTACCTCGGGAACCGCTCGCCCCGGTCGGTCCTCAGATGCCGCTCAGGGCCGTGAGCCGGGCGCGGATCTGTTCCCGCGGTGGGACGGGGCCGCCTCCGTCGGTCCGTACGGCGGCGTCGCTCACCGACGGGGCTTCCCCGACATGGGTGCGCAGAAAAGAGCGCCTTGTGCTCACCACCCGTGTCCAGGGGTGAGCACAAGACGGCCGCGGGGCGGGACTCGTCTCAGCTCCTCGCTACGAACTGCCGCTCACCCCGACGCCACGCGCCCGCTGACCTCCCCCAGTCCGACCCTCGCCCCGTCCGCCCCCGGCGCCCACGCCGAGAACGTCACCACGTCGCCGTCCTCCAGGAACGCGCGCTTGCCGTCCGGGAGTTCCAGCGGCTCGCGGCCGTTCCAGGTCAGCTCCAGCAGGGAGCCCCGCTGCCGTTCCTCGGGGCCGCTCACCGTGCCCGAGCCGTACAGGTCGCCGGTGCGCAGCGAGGCGCCGTTCACCGTCATGTGGGCCAGTTGCTGAGCGGCGGTCCAGTACATGGTCGAAAAGGGCGGTTCCGAGACGACGTGCCCGTTGATCGCGACGGAGATGCGCAGGTCGTAGCCGCCGGGCTCGATCCCGGGGGCCGAGTCGTCGAGGTAGGGCAGCAGCGGGTGGGTGCGCTGCGGCGGCGCCACGCGCGCGTGCTCCAGCGCCTCCAGCGGGGTGATCCACGCCGACACCGAGGTGGCGAAGGACTTGCCGAGGAAGGGGCCGAGGGGGACGTACTCCCAGGCCTGGATGTCCCGCGCGGACCAGTCGTTCAGCAGGCACAGCCCGAAGACGTGCTCCCGGAAGGCGCCGAGCGCGACCGGGCTGCCGAGGTCCGAGGGCACGCCGACGACGAAGCCGACCTCGGCCTCGATGTCCAGCCGGACCGACGGGCCGAAGACGGGGGCGGGGTCGGTGGGGCTCTTGCGCTGCCCGGAGGGCCGTACGACGTCGGTGCCCGAGACGACGACGGTGCCGGAGCGGCCGTGGTAACCGATCGGGAGATGCTTCCAGTTGGGGGTGAGGGGGTCCTCGGCGTCCGGGCGGAAGATCTGGCCGACGTTCCGGGCGTGGTTCTCCGAGGAGTAGAAGTCGACGTAGTCCGCGACCTCGAACGGCAGGTGGAGGGTCACCGACGCCAGGGGGTGCAGGAGCGGTTCGACGGCCGGCCGGTGCGAGGGTGCCGTCAGCCACTCCCGCAGTGCGCGCCGCACCTGCGACCAGGCCGTGCGCCCGGCCGCCAGCAGGGGGTTGAGGGTGGGCTGTGCGAGCAGGGACGTGTACGGCGAGCCGAGTGCGGCGGCCGCGGCGCCCGCGTCGAGGACGTGGTCCCCGAACCGGACGCCGACCCTCCGCTCCGTGCTGCCCGAGGGCGAGAACACGCCATAGGGAAGGTTGTGCGGGCCGAAGGGGTCGCCCTCGGGGACGTCGAAGGGGGGCATGGGGTGCTGCCTCGCTCTCATCCGGGTCTTGCATGGCGCTGCGTTCCATGTGGTCGGGCCACACGTTACGGCCGGGATGCGTGTCTTGGGCAGTGTGCTCGGGTGTCCCCCCTGCGTGGGAGCGCATGGTCGCCGGCGCACGACCGAATGGTTGTCCGATGAATGCCTAAAGAGCTCGCAATGTCCTGATAGGCCTTGTCGGAGGCGGCAATTCCGGCTTAGCGTCCTTTGGGGGTCACGGACGGGGTGGGTCCGTGCCATTGGGGGGACACGTGGGGGGACCCGTGGCCGGAAACACCGTCGGTGTGCCGTTCGAGGCCGACCGCGACGTGCCGGGCCTGATCGTCAAGTTCGGTGACTACCCGCTGCACCACGGCGGTGTCGGCGCGATCCGTAGTCTGGGGCGCCTGGGCGTGCCCATGTACGCCGTCACCGAGGATCCGTACACGCCGGCGGCCTCCTCGCGTTATCTGAAGAAGGCGTTCGTGTGGCCGACCACCGGCGCGGAGGACCCGGCCCGGCTGGTCGACGGCATGTTGCGCATCGGCCACCGGATCGGTCGCCCGACCGTGCTGATCCCGACGGACGAGGAGGCCGCCGTACTGATCGCCGAGCACCAGGAAGAGCTGGCCGGGACCTTCCTCTTCCCGCGCGTCGATCCCGCGCTGCCGCGCCGGCTCGCCAGCAAGCAGGGACTGCACGAACTGTGTGTCGAGCACGGCATCGCCAGCCCCGCGGCGGCGTTCCCGCGGTCGTACGACGACATCGTCTCCTTCGCGGGCACCGCCCGGTTCCCGGTGGTGGCCAAGAACCGGGAGGCGTTCGTCCGGCGCAGCCGGCCCGCCGTGAACGGCACCACGAGGATCGCCACGCGCGCGGGCCTGCTCGCGCTCGCTCGGGACTGGGGCGACGAACCCGGCGTGATCCTCCAGGAGTACCTGCCGCGCGAGGAGGCCGAGGACTGGATCGTGCACGCCTGCTTCGACCGGAACTCCAACCCCGTCGCGCTGTTCACCGGCGTCAAGGTCCGTTCCTGGCCGCCGCACGCGGGCATGACGGCGAACGCGTACGTCGTCGACAATCCGGAACTCGCCGACCTCGCCGCTCGTTTCATCAAGCAGATCGGCTTCAGCGGCATCATCGACCTCGACCTGCGCTTCGACCGGCGCGACGGACAGTACAAGCTCCTCGACTTCAACCCGCGCATGGGCGCCCAGTTCCGGCTCTTCGAGAACGAGTCGGGAGTGGACGTCGTCCGTGCGATGCACCTGCACCTGACCGGCCGCCCCGTTCCGGAGGGGGAACAGCGCGCCGGCCACCGCTACATCGTGGAGAACATCGACCTCCCCGCCCTCCTCGCCTACCGCCGCGGCGGCTATACGACGCCGCACGCGCCGGCGAAGGCGAGCGGGACGGAGCTGGCCTGGCTCGCGGGTGACGACCCGCTGCCGTTCCTCACGATGGTCGCCCGCTTCGCGCGCCCCGGCGCGAAGCACCTCTATCAGCTGTGGCGGACCAACCGCCGCGGCAGCGGCACAGCCACGAAGTAGGCCCGCCGTGGCGGACCGACGCCACGGCCGGCGGCACAGCCACGAAGGAAGTAGGCGAGGCCGCGAAGGTGGCGCATCGTGTCTCAGAGGAGGGACTTCGTGATCCGACCGGTTGCAGTCATCGGGGCGGGGCCCTTCGGCCTGTCCACCGCCGCTCACTGCGGGCGCTCGGTATCGCCGTCCGCGTCTTCGGCGACCCCATGGTCAGCTGGCGCGACCACATGCCCGAGGGCATGCTCCTGAAGTCGACCCCCGCCGCCTGGAACCTCGACTGCCCGCAGCCCCGCCACACCCTCGCCGACTACTGCGACGCGGCCGGCATCCGCCGCCTGGTGGCGGACGAGGACATCATCCCGGTGGAGACCTTCATCGCCTACGGCGAGTGGTTCCAGCACAAGCCGGTCCCCGGCCTGGAGCAGGTGCGCGTCGTCTCCGTCGACCGGGACAGAAGCGATGGCTTCGAGCCGGAGCTCGACTCGGGTGAGATGTTCACCGCACCCTTGCCGACCGTCGCCGCCCCCCTCACCGGCGGGCCCGGAGGAAGCCCCCTGCCGCCACCCGGCGGCCACCGGGCCACAACCCGGCGATCACCGGGCCACCGAGCGGACCTTGGCCACCAGTTGGGGCTGAGCAGCACGTAAGTGCGTGGAACGACGGATGAGTCGGCGGGGCGCGGTGTCCGTATTCTCTGATCATGGCAGCCACCCCCGCATACGCACTGATCGCCACCGACCTGGACGGGACGCTGCTGCGCGGCGACGACACCGTCTCCGACCGGTCTCTGGCCGCGCTCGCGCGGGCGGCGGGGGCGGGTGCCCGGCACCTGGTGGTGACGGGCCGGCCGGCCCCGCGGGTACGGCCCCTGCTGGCGAACCTGGGCTGCGCGGGGCTCGCGGTGTGCGGCCAGGGCGCTCAGATCTACGACATCGCCGCCGACCGTCTGCTGTGGTCGGTCCGGCTGGACCGGGAGCTGGCCGAGACGGCGCTCGGCAAGATCGAGGCGGAGGTGGGGCAGGTGTACGCGGCCGTCGACCAGGACGGCGTGGACGGGCTCACGCTCATCGAACCCGGGTATCTGATGCCGCACCCGACGCTGCCGGCGGTCCGGGTCGACCGTCGCGACGACCTGTGGTGCGAGCCCATCAGCAAAGTACTGCTGCGCCACGCCACTCTGTCGGACGACGAGTTGGCGGCCGTGGCGCGGGCGGCGGTGGACTCGCTGGCGACCGTCACCATGTCGGGGCCGGGGACCGTGGAGCTCCAGCCGCGCGGGGTGACCAAGGCGACCGGTCTCGCGCTGGCCGCCGAGCGCCTCCGGATCGGCGCCGAACGGGCCGTGGCCTTCGGGGACATGCCCAACGACATCCCGATGTTCCACTGGGCCGGACGCGGGGTGGCCATGGCCAACGCCCACCCCGAACTCAAGGCGGTGGCCGACGAGGTCACCTCGTCGAACGAGGACGACGGCATCGCCGTCGTCCTCGAAAGAATCTTCCCGACCGACTGACCGGCACTTCAGTAGCTCGCTGTTCGGCCGGTCACCGATGCGAGCCCGTCGGCCGGTCACCGGTGCCCGCCGTTCGGCGGTCACCGGTGCGCGCCGGTCCGTCAGGTGCCGGAGCGCACCGGTCCGCCGTGCGACGGGCACCGGTACGGGCAGGTCAGTACGCGCCGAACACGTTGTCGATCGACCCGTACCGCGCGGCCGCGTAGTTGCAGGCGGCGGTGATGTTCGCGACCGGGTCGTAGACGTTGAACGACGTTCCGGCCACGTGGTACGCGTTGAACGTCGGGTCGATGACCTGGAGCAGGCCCTTGGACGGGATGCCCTTGGCCGCGTTGGAGTCCCAGAGGTTGATGGCCGAGGGGTTGCCCGAGGACTCCCGCATGATGTTGCGGTAGATGCCGTTGTAGGTGCCCGGGATCTTCTTCTCGGCCATGATCGCGAGCGACTCGCGGATCCAGCCGTCGAGGTTGTTCGGGTACCCGGCCGGCGTGGTGGACACCGTGGCGGCCGTGGGGGTGGCCGCGGAGGCGGCGGTGGCGCCGATGATCGGAAGGGCGAGCACGGCGGCACCGGTGCCGACGACCGCGAGCTTGCGGACGAGGCGGTTGGTGCGAACGCGGCGGGGCTGAGCGGCAGCAGGCATGGGGGTGTTCCTCTCCGGCGCCTGCGAGGTGAGCTGTCGGGTTCGGGCGGGGAGGTGCCCGGCCGCACTCCGAAGAGCGCGACTTCACCCCTAGCCGTTCCGGTGCGACGTGTGTCGTCCGGTCCGGCGGCTTACCTGGTTCCCCCGCTCCTGCCCTGCGAATGAGTTCGTCGATGGGTTATGCGGGCGGCGGCAGGATTCGGCGTTCCGCCCGACGGCCCGGAACGTATGCGAGAGCACATGTCGGGAACAAGTGCCTGATTCACACAACGCACTGTTTGACCTTGATCTGTGCCGTATGGGGTACTTGATCCTTTGCGGTTGCCAACTTCTCAACTCGCCGATGACGCAGGGCAGAAGCGGCGACCCGACGGGCGGAGCGGGTGGGGCCGGAGGTTGCTCGACGTGACCCAATTCACGAAATAGCAAAACGCAGTAAATCCGACATTGCAGATTAAGGGGATTTGATTCTTAAGTCTGATTACTGCGGAATTCGGAGTGCGCCGCACGTCGTTTCGCAGGGTTGCCGCAGGCCGTGGAGAGGTGGCGGCGGTGAGGGGGAGGGAGTGTGGCGGAGGGTCGGCCGCCGCCCTGATCCGGACCGATTCGGGCGGATTCGGGCCGCGGTCGGAGGTGCGACGGCCCGGGCAGACGGGTGCCCCGACGAGGGTGCGGCGTTACTCCGCTCACCCTCCGATCCGCGACAAACCGCACGTACTGCTGTTAAGTCGATAGATGTCCGTTCTTACCGACCGATCAACACCATAGGGGGCATGATCCGATACCGCCCGGGCTGGACCGGTGGGCGCTATCGGTGATCGAAAGAGGACCGGATACGCTGACTTGAGTGATGGCAACGACCTATCGACAAACCGTGTAACCGCCAGCAGACACCAGCAGACAGGAGACCCCTCGTGACCGTCGTCGGGCCGTTCGGGCTGAGCGTGCGGGACCAGGCTCTGGAAGCCGATGTCCAGGTCGGATTGGCGGCTGTCGAGGAAGGCTTGCTCGAGGCCACCAAGAGCGAGGTTCCGTTCATCACGGAGGCCGCCCAGCACCTCGTGCGGGCCGGCGGGAAGCGGTTCCGGCCCCTGCTGGTGATGCTGGCGGCGCAGTTCGGCGACCCTTACGCACCCGGTGTCGTGCCGTCCGCCGTCGTGGTCGAGCTGACCCACCTCGCCACCCTGTACCACGACGACGTCATGGACGAGGCGGCCGTGCGACGCGGCGTGGACAGCGCCAACACGCGCTGGGGCAACTCCGTCGCGGTCCTCACCGGCGACTTCCTCTTCGCCCGCGCCTCCCAGATCCTCGCCGACCTCGGCCCCGAGGCGGTCCGGGTGCAGGCCCTGGCGTTCGAACGGCTGGTCACGGGCCAGATCCTGGAGACAGCCGGCCCCGCGGACGGCCGTGACCCGGTCGAGCACTACCTGGACGTCCTCAGCGGCAAGACGGGTTCCCTGGTGGCGGTCGCGTGCCGGTTCGGTGCGATGATGTCCGGCGCCGACGACACGGTCGTCGACGTGCTCACCCAGTACGGCGAGCGGCTCGGGGTCGCCTTCCAGCTCGCGGACGACGTCCTGGACATCGCATCCGACTCCCACGAGTCCGGCAAGACGCCCGGCACCGACCTGCGCGAGGGCATCCCGACCCTGCCCGTGCTGCGACTGCGCGAGCGGGCCGGCCGGACGGGGCTGCCCGAGGACGTCGCGCTGTGCGACCTGCTGGACTCCGACCTCAGCGACGACGCCCGGCACGCCGAGGCGCTGGCCGCACTGCGCGCGCACCCCGCGCTGGAGCAGGCCCGCCGGGACACCGTCCGGTACGCGGAGGAGGCACGGGCCGCGCTGGCACCGCTGAGGGAGTGCGACGCCAAGGCGGCCCTGCTCGAACTGTGCGACGCGGTGGTGCACCGAGCCGGCTAGCCGCCCCACCGGCCTCCCCCGCAAGAAAACACGCGCGGGGGACGTCTCCGGCAGGGCGGGCACACACGGCACGCACGCGTGGCGGGAGCCCCACGCCCGCACGCGCGGCACGCGCACGCAGCCCGCACGCCCGCACCCGCGGCACGCGCACGCAGCCCGCACGCGTGGCAGCCACCGCCGACGCACATGTCACGCACGTGTGGCAGCCACCACCGCACGCGCAGCCCGCACGCGTGGCAGCCACCGCCGACGCACACGTCACGCACGCGTGGCAGGCACCGGGAAACGCCCGCACGAGCAGCACGCACCCGCGGAACGGACCCACCCAAGCGGTGCTCCCAGGCAATGCTTCCGGATGCGGTTCCCACGTGACGGTGGTACGGCTGACGTATGCCCGCGGTGCGAGACCCCTACGGGTCCGGGCCGCTGCCGCCCCCGCATGTCATACCGGAGTCGTACACGGAGTTGGCTCCGAGGTCTGACGCTTCCTCACGGCCGATTTGGTCAGATGGACACCAGGGAAATCACCACTCCTCACCGATTCGGGTGAGAATGGCGGCTCAGGGTGGACCAGCGTGAGGACAGCCGCCGCCGACGACGGAGGTAAGGCACACATGGCACCGTACGAATCCGAAGACGCACCGGCCGCCGCGCAGGGCGAGGACACGCGATCCGGCCGGCGCAAGGCGGTCCGGTACGTCGTCCCGGTCGCGGTGGTGGGGGTGACTGCGGCCACGATCGGGCTGGTCCCGGCGCTCGCCAACTCGGGAGACCCGGATCTGCCCCGGATCACCGCCCAGCAGCTCATAGAGAAGATCGCCAAGTCGGACGTGCAGCAGCTGTCCGGCACCGTGCGGATCAGCACCGACCTGGGTCTGCCCGACCTCGGCGGTCTGCAGAACAGCATCGCGCCCGGCTCGTCCCACGGTTCCGGCGACGGTTCCTCCGCCGATCCGCAGTCCAAGCTCCCGGAGCTGGTCACCGGCACGCACACCCTGCGCGTGGCGGCCGACGGCCCGGACCGGCAGAAGGTCTCTCTGCTGGAGCAGGGCGCCGAGTACAGCCTCATCCACCACGGCAAGGACGTCTGGGGCTACGACAGCAAGAGCAACGAGGTCTACCACTCCACCGAGGCCGGCCCGGACCGGCGGGACCACCGGGCGGAGCCGCCGGCCACGCCCAAGGACTTCGCCGAAAAGGCGCTGAAGTCGGTGGACGACACCACCTCCGTCACCGTCGACGGCACCGCGCACGTCGCCGGCCGCGACGCCTACCGGCTGCTGATCAAGCCCAAGCAGTCCGGCACCACGGTCGGCGCGATCAGCATCGCCGTGGACGCGAAGACGGGCCTGCCGCTGAAGTTCACGCTGACCCCGAGGAGCGGCGGCGACGCCGTCGTCGACGCCGGCTTCACCCAGGTCTCCTTCGCCAGGCCGGCCGCCTCCACCTTCGACTTCACGCCGCCCAAGGGCGCGAAGGTCACCGAGGCGGAGCAGGGACCCAAGGCCCGGGAGCACGACCGGAAGCCGGGCGGGGGCTTCGCCGGGGGCATGAACGGCGCCAAGGTCCTCGGCAAGGGCTGGACGTCCGTCGTCACCTTCGACACCGGTGCCAAGGGCGGTATGCCGTCCGGTTCCCAGAGCGGGAACCTCGGCGGCTTCCTCGACTCCCTCGGCGACAAGGTCTCCGGCAAGTTCGGCAAGGGCACGGTCTTCTCCACCCGCCTGGTCAACGCCCTGATCACCGACGACGGCAAGGTCTACGCCGGCGCCGTGACCAAGGACGCCCTGGTGAAGGCGGCGGACGCGGGGAAGTAACCCTTTCCGGGCACGACGATCGAGAGGGAGCCGATGGACGCAGCGTCCGCCGCGCAGGGGGAGGAGCGCGATGCGGGGGACACGCCCGAGCGTGACCTCGGTCAGCAGCGGGCGAGCGTCATCGCCACGCGCGGCCTCACCAAGCGCTACCGCGGCGGACAGCTCGCCGTCGACGGTCTCGACCTGACCGTCCCGGCGGGCAGCGTCTTCGGCTTCCTCGGCCCCAACGGCTCCGGCAAGACCACCACGATCCGCATGCTGATGGGCCTGATCGAGCCGACCGCGGGCACGGCACACGTGCTGGGCCGCCCCATGCCCCGGTCGGCCCGCGCTGTCCTCCCGCAGGTCGGCGCGCTGATCGAGGGTCCCGCGCTGTACGGCTTCCTGTCCGGCCGCGACAATCTGCTGCGCTACGACGCCGCCGACCCGACCGCCGATCCCCGCACCCGGCGTGCCCGGGTCGCCGCCGCCCTGGACCGGGTGGGTCTCGCGGCCGCCGCGGGCAAGAAGGCGAAGGCCTACTCGCTCGGCATGAAGCAGCGCCTCGGCCTGGCCGCCGCGCTGCTCCAGCCGCGCCGGCTGCTCGTGCTGGACGAGCCGACCAACGGTCTCGACCCGCAGGGCATGCGCGAGATCCGCGCCCTGGTCAGGGAACTGGCCGCCGACGGCACGACCGTCTTCCTCTCCTCCCACCTGCTCGACGAGATCGAGCAGGTCTGCACCCACGCGGCCGTGATGACCCAGGGCCGGCTCGTCACCCAGGGCGCGGTCGCCGACCTGGCGGCCGGAGCGCGCGGCCGGCTGGTGGTGACCACCCCGGACCCGGCCGAGGCGGCCCGCGTGCTCAAGGAGTAGGGCGTCGCGGACGTGACCGCAGACGGCGACCGGGTCACCGGCGAGCCACCCGAGCGCGATCTCGCGGACGTGACCGCGGCCCTGGTCACCGCGGGCGTCCGCGTCCGGGGCCTCACCCTCGAACGGGCCTCGCTGGAGGACGCCTTCGTGGCACTGACGGGGGAGGGCTTCGATGTCGCGGGCTGAGGCGATGGAGGCGACGGCCGTACGCAGGCCGGGTCCCCTGTGGACGTTCGGGCTGCTGCGCAGCGAAGTGGTCACCACGCTCCGGCGCTGGCGCACCCTGGCCCTGCTCGGGGTGCTGGCCGCGGTGCCGGTGCTGGTGGGTGTCGCGGTGAAAGTGGAGACGAGCGGCGGTTCGGCGGCGGGCGGAGGCGGCGGGGAAGGCCCGGCGTTCATCTCGCAGATCACCAACAACGGCCTGTTCCTGGTGTTCACGGCACTGGCCGCCACCCTGCCGTTCTTCCTGCCGATGGCCGTCGGCGTCGTCGCGGGCGACGCGATCGCGGGCGAGGCGGGCGCGGGCACCCTGCGCTACCTGCTGGTCGCTCCGGCCGGCCGCACGCGCCTGCTGCTGACCAAGTACACGACCGTCATGGCCTTCTGCGTCCTGGCCACCCTGGTCGTCGCCGCGTCGGCGCTGATCGTCGGCGCCCTGCTGTTCCCGCTCGGCGAGGTGACGACCATATCCGGCACCCGGATCAGCTTCGCCGAAGGTCTTGGCCGGGCCCTGCTGATCGCCCTGGTCGTCGCCGCCTCACTGATCGGCGTGGCGGCCCTCGGCCTGTTCGTGTCGACCCTCACCAACAGCGGCATCGCGGCGATGGCGACCACCGTGGGCCTGCTCATCACCGTCCAGATCCTCGACCAGATACCCCAGCTGCACGCGCTGCAGCCGTACCTCTTCCCGCACTACTGGCTGTCCTTCGCCGACCTGATGCGCGACCCCGTCTACTGGGACGACCTGGTGAAAAACCTCGGTCTCCAGGCCCTGTACGCCGCCGTGTTCGGCTCGGCGGCCTGGGCGCGGTTCACGGTCAAGGACATCAACGCCTGAGCGGACCCGCCACGGTCCCGCCGGGAAGCGGACGGTCGCAGGCGCGTCCTGCGCGAAGCACGTCCGGGCGCGCCCCGGCGCCGTGATGCGCCTCAGCCGATTGCCGCGCGCCCCGGCGCCTTGGTGCGCCTGAGCCCACTGCCGCGCGCCCCGGCGCCCCCGCGCATGTCACCGGGCCCGCGAGCGCTGCGGTGTCCTTCCCGGACGTCGCCGGGCCCGTCGCCGGGCCCGCGAGCGTCGCGGTGTCCCCGCGCACGTCGCCGGGCCCGCCGCCGTCGCCCGGCAGCAGGCCGCCGGAGCGCATCCTCACCGGGGACGGCCGAGTTGCCGAGGATGAGGACGCAGGATCGGCGCAGCTTAGGTGCGCGCAATCAATTTTCGCCAGGGTGCGGCTGGTGCGAGGCTGTGACGTCGCGGTGACGCGGAAGGCGCCGGGAACCGACACACTGGTCGGCAGGGCGCGTACGACCGGATCGTGACGCCGGGTGAGTGAGGGAAGGCCGATGTCTCGACTGAGCTTCGAGAAGAAGCGGGCGCAGCAGCCCGCGGCACACCCGGCGGTGGTGGCCGTCCGGGTGTCCGGGCCGGCCGGCGCGTCGGTGGACGGGGCGGACATAGTGGCGGCGCCGGGCGAGCAGATCCAGCAGGCCGTCCTGGACCACCTCCAGCGCCTGGCCATCAGCCTCGGCGCCCCCATACGGGCCACCATCCACGACGAGTGCGCGGGCTGCGTGGTTCCGCTGGAGGTCTCGGCCGACGGCTCCAGCCGGATGACCGGGGAGCCGGTCCGGGTGGCCGCGAACGAGACACCGGGAACGGCGGACGCACCGACCGGGACGCCGCCGGAGCCGACGCGCCGGTTCGGGACGCCGCCCGAGCCGACGGACCGGTTCGGCCCCGCTCCGGTCATGGACGCGCCGCCCTCCGCTCACTCCCCGGTGTCCACCGAACCGGAGTCCGCACACGCCCCCACCCACACCCCGCCCCGGGGTTTCGACGCCGTGGCCGAGGAGGTGCTCGGGGACGAGCCGGTGACCGAGACCGCGGAGGGGGCCGAACTGCTCACCGAGCCGATGACGCGGATCAACGACGCCGTGCGGGCGGGCCGGATCGAGGCGGCGGCGGAACTCGCCGACCGCACGGTCACAGAGGCGTCGGCCGTACTGGGCCCCCGCCACGCCGAGGTGCTCCACCTGCGGGAACTGACCGCCTACATCGCCTACTTGGGGGGCGACCCGGCCCGCGCCTTCCACCTGTCCCTGGACCTCGCCCGGCTGCGCCGCCAGGCATGGGACATGGAGGCGGCCTACGGCAACGTGCGGAGCGCCGCCACCGCCTGGCGCGCGGTGCGCGAGCCCGAGGAGGGGCTGCGGATGGGCCGCGACCTGATCGACCTGTGGGCCGACCTCGCCGCCGAGCCGGGCCCCGCGGCCGACGACCCGCGGCCCCTGGAATCCGCCCGCGCGCGCATGATCCGCCTCACCGACCGGGCGTCCCGCACGGCACAGGAGGCCTGACCCGGCCCGTACGGCGAGCCCCAGCCGGTGACCGGCGGCCGCTGGAATCCGCCCGCGCGCGCATGGTCCGCCTCACCGATCGGGCGTCCCGCACGGCACAGGAGGCCTGACCCGGCCCGTACGGCGAGGTCCAGCCGGTGACCGGCGGCCGCTGGGATCCGCCCGCGCGCGCATGGTCCGCCTCACCGATCGGGCGTCCCGCACGGCACAGGAGGCCTGACCCGGTCCGCGTCGCACGGCCCTGACGCCCGCACTGCCCTGGCCTGTGGCCCGTACGGCACAGGCCTGACACCCGCACCGCGCAGCCTCAGCCTGTTGCCCGTACGGGGCACAGCCATGAGGCCCGCATGCAGCCCCAGCCTGTGGCCCGTACGGCACAGGCCTGACCCGGCCCGCACTGCGCAGCCTCAGCCCGCCCCATACCCGCACATGCCTGCCGGCGAGACGCGGTCGACCGCGGGACCGGTGCGGCGAGGACCGCGTGCTGAGTACCGCTGCCGCTAGTGCACGCAGAACTCGTTGCCCTCCGGGTCCGCCATCACCACCCACGCTCCGGAGGCCTCCTTCACCTCCCGCAGCACCCGCGCGCCCAGCGCCTCCAGCCGTGCCACCTCCTGCGCCCGCAGTCCCTCGCCGGGATGCAGGTCGAGGTGGAGCCGGTTCTTGCCGGTCTTCGCCTCCGGCACGCGCTGGAACAACAGCCGCCGCCCGAGCCCGGTACCGGTCGCGAGGTCGTACGGATCGCCCGGGTGCCGTACGGCGATCAGGTCGCGGAAGGCCGGACGGCCGTGGTACTCGACGGTGGCCTCACCGGGCAGCGTGCCGAGCTCCAGCAGCCGTTCGATCAGCGCGCTGTTGTCCTCGGCCGTGTAGTGCAGCGCGGCGGCCCAGAAGTCGGCCTGGGTGTGCGGGTCGCCCGCGTCGATGACGAGCTTCCAGTGCAGCGGGGCGGGTGTGGGTTCGGGGGGCGCGGTCATGGTCACCACTTATAGCCGGGACCGCCGGCCGGACGAGCAAAATTCCCGTACGACGGTTGCGGCGCCCGCCGGCTACGGCCTCGCCGCCCCGGCGTCCGGCGCGGAGGTTTCCGGCTGGGGGGCGTCAGGCGCGCAGAGGCTCGGCGCCGCGAGGCCCGGTTCGGAAGGGTCCGGCGCGGTCGCCAGGAGACCCGAGTCGGAGAGACTCGAATCGGACAGGCTCGGTGCGGAGAGGCCCCGTTCGGAGGTCGCGGCGAGGGCGCGGGCCGTCCGGTGCGCGTTGCGCAGCGCGTCGCCCGTGAGCAGCACCAGCGCCACCCAGACCAGCGCGAACCCGGCCCAGCGCTCGGGCGGCATCGCCTCGCCGAAGTAGAGGACACCGAGCAGGAACTGGAAGACGGGGGCCAGGTACTGCAGCAGACCGAGCGTGGACAGCGGCACGCGGATCGCCGCCGCGCCGAAGCAGACCAGCGGCAGTGCGGTGACGAATCCGGTGGACGCGAGAAGGGCGGCGTGCCCGGTTCCGTCGTTGACGAAGCTGGAGTCACCGTGCGCCATGAGCCACAGCAGGTAGGCGAGGGCGGGCAGGAACTGGATCGCGGTCTCGGCGGCCAGTGACTCCACGCCGCCGAGGGCCACCTTCTTCTTCACCAGGCCGTAGGTGGCGAAGGAGAAGGCGAGACAGAGCGAGATCCACGGCGGGTGGCCGTAGCCGACGGTCAGCACGACGACGGCGACGAGGCCGGTCGCGACCGCCGCCCACTGCACGGGGCGCAGCCGCTCCTTCAGCAGCAGCACCCCCATCGCGATGGTGACCAGGGGGTTGATGAAGTACCCGAGGGAGGCTTCGACGACGTGGCCGGAGTTCACGGCCCAGATGTAGACGCCCCAGTTCACCGTGATGACGGCCGCCGCGACGGCGACGAGCGCGAGCCGGCGCGGCTGGCGCAGCAGCTGCCCGGCCCAGGCCCAGCGCCGTACGAAGAGCAGGGAGACGGCCACGAAGACCAGGGACCACACCATCCGGTGGGCCAGGATCTCGGCTGCCCCGGCGGGCTTGAGCAGCGGCCAGAACAGCGGGACCAGCCCCCACATGCCGTAGGCGGCGAAGCCGTTCAGCAGGCCTATCCGGTGTTCACCCTTGGACGTCCCGGCCACGGGCCCTCCCTCTTGCTTGTCGCAGCCACGCGCGAACGACGGTAACGCCGATCGTATCCGCCTGTCATGCCCGTATCGCCATACGGTCATGACAGGCGGGCGGCGGGTGGCTCAGGCGGGGTTCTTGGGGGGATTCAGGGCGTGGCTCGGGGAGCGGTTCAGCCCTTCAGGGCGACGCTGATCGCCTCGGCGAGGGGGGTGGTCGGGCGGCCGGCCAGCCGCGCGAGATCCCCGGTGGAGACGACCAGCTCGCCCCTCTCGATCGACGCGTCGACACCGACCAGGATCTCGGCGAGCGGCTCCGGCAGCCCGGCGCCGGTGAGGATGCCCTTCTGCGTCTCGCCCGGGACGGCGTTGTAGACGATCTCCCGGCCGGTCTGCCGGCTCAGCTCGGCCGCGTACTCGGCGAAGCTCCAGGCCTCGTCGCCGCCCAGCTCGTACGTCGCGTTCTCGTGTCCCTCGCCGGTGAGCACGGCCACCGCGGCGGCCGCGTAGTCGGCGCGCGAGGCCGAGGAGACCCGGCCCGCGCCGGCCGCCGCCACGACCGCGCCGTGCTCCAGCACCGGGGCCAGGTTCTCGGTGTAGTTCTCGTGGTACCAGCCGTTGCGCAGCAGCGTGTACGGCAGGCCGGAGGCGAGCAGCACCTCCTCGGTGGCCCGGTGGTCGTCGGCCAGCGCGGCGGTCAGGCTGCCGGGGGCGCTGGTGTACGCGAGCAGCGCCACGCCCGCCGCCTTCGCCGCGTCGATGACGACCGTGTGCTGCCGCACCCGGCCCCGGTCGAACTCGTTGCCCGAGATCAGCAGGACCTTGTCACCGGCCGCGAACAGGCCGTCGAAGGTCTCGGGCGCGTTGTAGTCGGCGACGGCGAGCCGCACTCCACGGGCCGCCAGGCCGGCGGCCTTGTCCGCGTCACGCACGACCGCGGTGATCCGCTCCGCCGGAACCTTCTCCAGCAGCTGCTCCACCACGTGCCGGCCGAGGTGTCCGGTTGCTCCGGTGACGACGATGCTCATGTTCGCTGGCTCCTTGCGGGGGTTGCGGGGGTGGCCGTGCCACTCACCGGCCGTGCCACTCACCGGTTGTGTCACTCATCGGCTGTGCCACTCACCCTAGGAGCCGCACTATCTATTGGAAAGTACCCACTTTGAAGTAAGGTACTGGCATGACGGTAAGTAGCAGACGGACGCGGACCGGACCCGAGGCCGAGGCCCAGGCCCTGTGTCCCTACCGGCTCGTCCTGGAGCACGTCACCAGCCGCTGGGGCGTCCTCGTCCTGATCGAACTGCTGGAGGGCTCGCGACGGTTCAGCGAGCTGCGCCGGGCCATCGACGAAGTGGGACGGGTCAGCGAGAAGATGCTCACCCAGACCCTCCAGACCCTGGAGCGCGACGGTCTGGTCCACCGGGACGCCAAGCCGGTCATCCCGCCCCGGGTCGACTACTCGCTCACCGGCCTCGGCCGTGAGGCGGCGGAGCAGGTGCGCACCCTGGCCCGGTGGACCCACGACCGCCTGGGCGAGGTCGAAAAGGCCCGCCAGGCATACGACGAGGCCCGGGAACAGAGGTCCCGGGCCTCGTGACACGCAGGCGGACTCAGCCGAGGACCGTCCAGGTGTCGCCGCCGGCGAGCAGAGCGGACAGGTCGCCCTTGCCCCGCTGCTCGATCGCCGCGTCGAGCTGATCGGCCATCGCCGAGTCGTACACCGGCCGCTCGACGGAGCGGAAGACACCGATGGGCGTGTGGTGCAGGGTGTCGGGGTCCGCCAGCCGGGACAGGGCGAACGCGGTGGTGGGGGACGCGGTGCGGGCGTCGTGGACGATGATGTCCGCCTCGTTCTGAGGGGTCACCGTCACCACCTTCAGGTCGCCGGTCTGCCGGTCGCGTACGACACCGCGTGTGCCGTCGGCGCCGAAGCGGATGGGCTGCCCGTGCTGCAGGCGGATCAGCGCCTCGTCGGCCTGCTGCTTGTCCTTCAGGGCGTCGAAGGCGCCGTCGTTGTAGATGTTGCAGTTCTGGTAGATCTCGATCAGGGCCGTGCCCGGGTGGTCGGCGGCGGCGCGCAGCACCTCGGTCAGGTGCTTGCGGTCGGAGTCGATCGTGCGTGCCACGAAGGACGCCTCCGCGCCGATCGCCAGCGAGACCGGGTTGAACGGTGCGTCCAGGGAGCCCATCGGCGTGGACTTGGTGATCTTGCCGACCTCGGAGGTCGGGCTGTACTGGCCCTTGGTCAGACCGTAGATCCGGTTGTTGAACAGCAGGATCTTCAGGTTGACGTTGCGGCGCAGGGCGTGGATCAGGTGGTTGCCGCCGATGGAGAGGGCGTCGCCGTCGCCGGTGACGACCCACACGCTCAGGTCCCGGCGGGAGGCGGCCAGCCCGGTGGCGATGGCGGGGGCGCGGCCGTGGATGGAGTGCATCCCGTACGTGTTCATGTAGTACGGGAAACGGGAGGAGCAGCCGATCCCGGAGACGAAGACGATGTTCTCCCTGGCCAGCCCCAGCTCGGGCATGAAGCCCTGCACGGCGGCGAGGATGGCGTAGTCACCGCAGCCCGGGCACCAGCGCACCTCCTGGTCGGACTTGAAGTCCTTCATCGACTGCTTGGCCTCGGCCTTGGGGACCAGTTGCAGCAGCCCGTGGGTGGCGTCAGTCATCGATGGCCTCCTTCAGCACCGTGGCGAGCTGCTCCGCCTTGAACGGCATGCCGTTGACCTGGTTGTAGGAGCGGGCGTCGACCAGGTACCTCGCCCGGATCAGGGTGGCCAGCTGCCCCAGGTTCATCTCCGGGATCACGACCTTGTCGTATCTCTTCAGTACGCCTGCGAGGTTGCGCGGGAAGGGGTTGAGGTGGCGCAGGTGCGCCTGCGCGATGAAGTCGCCGGCCGTGCGCAGCCGCCGTACCGCCGCGGTGATCGGGCCGTACGTCGAGCCCCAGCCGAGCACCAGCGTCTTCGCGCCCTGCGGGTCGTCGACCTCGATGTCCGGGACCTCGATGCCGTCGATCTTGGCCTGGCGGGTGCGGACCATGAAGTCGTGGTTGGCGGGGTCGTAGGAGATGTTGCCCGTGCCGTCCTGCTTCTCGATGCCGCCGATGCGGTGCTCCAGGCCCGGCGTGCCCGGGACCGCCCACGGCCGGGCCAGCGTCCGCGGGTCCCGCTTGTACGGCCAGAAGACCTCGGTGCCGTCCTCCAGGGTGTGGTTCGGACCGGAGGCGAACCGCACACGCAGGTCCGGCAGCTCCTCCAGGTCCGGGATCCGCCACGGCTCGGAGCCGTTGGCCAGATAGCCGTCGGAGAGCAGGAAGACCGGAGTCCGGTACGTCAGCGCGATCCGGGCCGCCTCCAGCGCCGCGTCGAAGCAGTCCGCCGGGGTCTTCGGCGCCACGACCGGCACCGGCGCCTCGCCGTTGCGGCCGTACATCGCCTGCAGCAGGTCCGCCTGCTCGGTCTTGGTCGGCAGACCGGTGGACGGGCCGCCGCGCTGGATGTCGATCACCAGCAGCGGCAGCTCCAGCGACACCGCGAGCCCGATCGTCTCGCTCTTGAGGGCCACACCCGGCCCGGACGTCGTCGTGACCGCCAGCGAGCCGCCGAACGCAGCGCCCAGCGCCGCGCCGATGCCCGCGATCTCGTCCTCCGCCTGGAAGGTCCGCACACCGAAGTTCTTGTGCCGGCTCAGCTCGTGCAGGATGTCCGAGGCCGGCGTGATCGGGTACGAGCCCAGGAACAGCGGCAGATCCGCCTGCCGCGAGGACGCGATCAGGCCGTACGCCAGGGCCAGGTTGCCGGAGATGTTGCGGTAGGTGCCGACCGGGAAGGCCTTGGCGGCCGGGGCGACCTCGTAGGAGACCGCGAAGTCCTCCGTGGTCTCACCGAAGTTCCAGCCGGCCCGGAACGCGGTGATGTTGGCCTCCGCGATCTGCGGCTTCTTCGCGAACTTCGACTTCAGGAACTTCTCGGTGCCCTCGGTGGGCCGGTGGTACATCCAGCTCAGCAGGCCCAGCGCGAACATGTTCTTGCTGCGCTCGGCCTCCTTGCGGGACAGGTCGAACTCCTTCAGCGCCTCCACGGTCAGGGTGGTCAGCGGCACCGGGTGCAGGCTGTAGCCGTCGAGCGAGCCGTCCTCCAGCGGCGAGCTGTCGTAGCCCACCTTCTGCAGGGCGCGCCTGGTGAACTCGTCGGTGTTGACGATGATCTCCGCGCCGCGCGGCAGGTCGCCGATGTTCGCCTTCAGCGCGGCCGGGTTCATCGCGACCAGCACGTTCGGCGCGTCGCCCGGGGTGAGGATGTCGTGGTCGGCGAAGTGGAGCTGGAACGAGGAGACACCGGGCAGGGTGCCTGCGGGGGCGCGGATCTCGGCGGGGAAGTTCGGCAGGGTGGAGAGGTCGTTGCCGAAGGACGCGGTCTCCGAGGTGAACCGGTCCCCGGTGAGCTGCATACCGTCACCCGAGTCGCCGGCGAACCGGATGATCACCCGGTCCAGGCGCCGCACGTCCTTCACTCCGCCCGGTGTGCGCTGCTCTCCTACGACGGCTTCGTCGGCCTGCTCCGCTGGGCTGCTGACCTGGCTGGTCACTGAACTGGACCTCCTTCGAGGCGGCTGTCCGGGGCGTGGTCTGTCCCACGGACCATCCCAGGATCAACCCTACGTCGGTAAGGGTCGCCCTCCCGAGGTCATCCGCGGATCGGATGACATTTCGAGACGGCCTGTCGCGCTGGCCCCCATGATGTCCCGCATCTCTCGAGCGCTCCTCAAAGCGCTCCGCGCGCGTCCCCCGGTTCCTCCGTCCGCCGCCCCCCGCTCCCACGTCCGGCCCCTGACCTCGGCTTCCGGCCACGGACTCCGGCTTCCGGCTGCGGCCACCGGCTTCCGGCCGGCGGCTATCGGCTACGGCCACGGGCTCCGACTGCCGGCTGCGGCCACTGGCTTCCGGCCGGCGGCCATCGGCTACGGCCACGGGCTCCGACTGCCGGCTGCGGCCACTGGCTTCCGGCCGGCGGCCATCGGCTACGGCTTCCGGGTATGGCTGCTGGCTTCCGGCCGGCGGCCATCGGCTACGGCTTCCGGGTATGGCTACTGGCTTCCGGCCGGCGGCCATCGGCTACGGCTTCCGGGTATGGCTACTGGTTTCCGGCCGGCGGCCATCGGCTACGGCTTCCGGGCATGGCCACCGGCTTCCGGCCCACGGCCACCGGCTACGACTTCCGGCTGACGGTCACCGCTTCGGCTTCCGGCCACGGCCGCCGGCTACGGCAACCGGCTGCGGCTTCCGGCCGACGGCAGGCAGGCGGGCGTCACGAGTTCAGATACGTCAGGACGGCCAGGACCCGCCGGTGGTCACCGCCGCTCGGGGCCAGACCGAGCTTCAGAAAGATGTTGCTGACGTGCTTCTCCACGGCCCCGTCGCTGACCACCAGCTGCCGGGCGATCGCCGAGTTCGTCCGCCCCTCGGCCATCAGCCCGAGCACCTCGCGCTCGCGCGGGGTGAGCCCCGCCAGCACGTCCTGCTGGCGACTGCGTCCGAGCAGCTGCGCGACCACCTCCGGGTCCAGCGCCGTACCCCCCTCGGCCACCCGCACCACCGCGTCGACGAACTCCCGCACCTCCGCGACCCGGTCCTTGAGCAGATACCCGACCCCCCGGCTGGACCCGGCCAGCAGTTCGGTGGCGTAACGCTCCTCCACGTACTGCGACAGCACCAGCACCCCGAGCCCCGGGTGCGCCTTGCGCAGCGCCACGGCCGCCCGCACCCCCTCGTCCGTGTGCGTCGGCGGCATCCGTACGTCCGCCACCACCACGTCCGGCAGCGCGTCCTGCGCGTGCAGCTCGGCGATGGTCTTCACCAGCGCCTCCGCGTCCCCGACACCGGCCACCACGTCGTGCCCACGGTCGGTCAGCAGCCGGGTCAGGCCCTCCCTGAGCAGCACTGAATCCTCGGCGATGACCACCCGCACCCTGTCCTCCACGATCCTCCGGCCCCCACACCCCGTCACCGCGACGGCGTCCGACGATGCCCGTCCCCGACGCGCGTCCATACGGAAGCCCAGCATTCCAGCATTCGGCCCGCGCCGCCGCCGCACCGGGCGACGCCTGGCACGGCGTGACGTCGTGCCGGGTCGGACGGAGTGTCATACCGGGCGTGACGGTGGGGCATGCCGCGTGTGGCAGGGCGTGGCGGTGGGCCCTACCGGGCATGGCCGGGCGTGGAGGTGGGTCATGCCGGGCGTGGCCTGGCGTGACGGCGGGCCCTAGCGCGCGTGGCCGGGCGCGGCGGGTGTCATGCCGCGCCCGGCAGGGGGTTTCCGGATCCTGGCCGGGCCGGCGGGGTCCGGGCGGACGTCTGTCCCCACGCGGGCCCGCTACGCCTCACAGACGCGTGCGCCAGGGCAGTTCCGCGATCACGCGGGTCGGACCGCCGGCCGGCGAGTCCACCATGAGGATGCCGTCCACCGCGTCCAGGCGTCCGGCGAGGCCGGCCAGGCCCGAACCGCCGGAGACGTCCGCGCCGCCCACGCCGTCATCGCTCACCTGCAGCATCAGCCGGTCCTCCGAGCGCCACACGTCGACGGAGGCGGAACGGGCCCGGCTGTGCTTGCTGACGTTCTGCAGCAGCTCCGAGACGGTGAAGTAGGCGATGCCCTCGATGGCCGGGGCGGGCCGCGCGGGCAGGTCGACCTCGACCCGCACCGGCACCGTGCAGCGGGAGGCGACCGACGACAGGGCCGCGTCCAGGCCCCGGTCGGTGAGCACGGCCGGATGGATGCCCCGGGCCAGCTCGCGCAGCTCCTGCAGCGCCGTCTTCACCTCGCCGTGCGCCTCCTCCACCATCCGCGCGGCGGCCTGCGGATCCTCCTGGAGCTTCTCCTTCGCCAGGCCCAGGTCCATGGCCAGGCCGACCAGCCGGGCCTGCGCCCCGTCGTGCAGGTCCCGCTCGATGCGCCGCAGGTCCGCCGCGGCCGTGTCGATCACCACCCCCCGGTCCGACTCCAGTTCCTCCACCCGCGCCGACAGCGGCGAAGGCCCCAGCAGCCCTCGTACGAGCAGCCCGTCCACGGTCGTCAGGGCCCGTACGAGCCACGGCGTGGCCAGGGTGAAGAGCAGTCCGACGAGCGCCGTCACGGTGATCTCGAACGGGTTGTCGAGGTAGACGCTGTGGTGCGTGTCGCCGTATAGCTGAATACCGCCGGTCCCGGCGTACACCGGGAACACCCAGAACCACAGCGGATACGTCAGCAGCGCCCAGCCGACCGTCCAGAAGGCCACGGCCACGGAGAACGAGAACACCGCCCACGGGAACTGCACCAGCGCGTACAGCAGATGCCGCCAGGACGCGCCGCTCTTGAGGACCGCGCCCATCCAGGCCGGCGCTCCCGGCTTGGGGACCCGCAGCGGCTCCGGGGCGGCCACCTCCAGGTGGAGCAGCCCGCGCGCCCGCGCCCGCTCCAGCGCGCCGAAGCCGCGGCAGCCGGCGAGCGCCGCCGCCAGCACCGGGACGCCGAGGAACGTCACGAGCAGGCCCGCCCCCAGCGAGACCATCGACACCGTCCAGGTGAAGAACACGACGGAGATCGGCAGGCTCAGCAGGACATGGCCGAACTCACGCCACGCGCGCGCCTCGAACGGCGCCCGCAGCGCGGCGGGCAGCCGGTGACCGGTTCCGGCGGGCCGCCCGTGCCCGTGCCCGTGCCCGTACCCGTGTGCGTAGTCCGTGGCCATCGAATGCCGTCCCGTCCTTCTGGTCCTCGTGTGTTCCCGACGTGGCGTCTCGTCGAGGTCGCGCTCTTCGCGGCGCCGTGGTCTTCGCCGCGCCGCGCTCCTCGCGGCGCCCTGTTCCTCGCTGCGCCGTGGTCTTTGCGGCATGGCGTTGTCTCGATGCCGTGACTTCCCGGCGTCACGTCGTGACGTCCGAGCGGCGGCTCAGCCGTATCCCAAGAGTCATGCGTCGCGCGTCGCGGAGCCATGAAGGCCGTCGGCGTCTTGGACCGGGGGTTTTCCCCACCCCCGGGACGCCGCGGGCACCGGGCGACCCACGCCTTGGTACGACCCGGGCGCGGTGCGACTTGGTACGACCGGGTGCGCCACGTCTCCGTGCGACCGGGCGCGGTGCGACTTGGTACGACGGGCACGCCACGCCTCCGTGCGATCGGGCGCGCCACGCCTCCGTACGACCGGACGAGCTGCGACTTGGTACGAGCGGGCGGCGACACACCTCCGTGCGACCGGACGCGCTGCGACGTGGTGCGACCGGGCGCGCTACGCCTTCCGGTCCCGCCACGGCAGTTCCGCGGTGACCACCGTCGGGCCGCCGGCCGGTGAGTCGAGCACGAACAGGCCGTCCACGGCGCCCAGCCGGTCCGCCAGGCCGCGCATACCGGTGCCGCCGTCGAGCCGGGCCCCGCCCTGCCCGTCGTCCCGGACCTGGATGAGCAGCCGGGTGTCCGAGCGCCACACGTCGATGGCGGCCGACCGGGCCCGGCTGTGCTTGCTGATGTTCTGCAGCAGCTCGGAGACGGTGAAGTAGGCGATGCCCTCGATGGCCTCCGCCGGCCGGTCCGGCAGGTCCACGCTCACCTTCACCGGCACCGTGCAGCGCGCGGCGACCGACGACAGGGCCGCGTCCAGGCCCCGGTCGGTGAGCACGGCCGGATGGATGCCCCGGGCCAGGTCACGCAGTTCCTGCAGGGCCAGTTTCACCTCACCGTGCGCCTCGTCGACCATCGCCGCCGCGGCGTCCGGGTCCTCCAGCAGCTTCTCCTTGGCCAGGCCGAGCCCCATCGCCAGATTGACCAGCCGGGCCTGCGCCCCGTCGTGCAGGTCGCGCTCGATCCGGCGCAGATCCGCCGCGGCCGTGTCGACCACGACCCCGCGGTCGGACTCCAGTTCGGCGATCCGGCGTTCCAGCTCGTCCGAGGGGGACAGCAGGCCCCGCACCAAGGCCCGGTCGACGTTCGCGAGCCCCCGCGCGAGGTACGGCAGCACCGGCCAGAGCACGAACAGCGAGACCAGCACCGTGCAGAAGGTGAGGATGCCCCAGGGCAGCCGGATGGCGTCGTACAACAGCGTCCGCCAGCCCACCGGGTCCTTCAGCGCCATCCACAGCCGCTGGGCCGGCCCACCGCCCTTGGCGAGGGGCAGCGGCGTCGGCTCCTCCACCCGCACGCCGAGCAGTTTCCGCGCCCGGAACCGTTCCAGCTTGCCCAGTTGGCGGGCGCCCAGCAGGCTGAGCGCGAGCAGCGGCAGACCGATCACGGTGAGGGTGAGGGCGCCCCCGGTGGCCAGCGCCGTGACGGCGTAGACGAAGCCGAACACCGCCACGGGCAGGTTCAGCAGGAGATGCGCGATCTCCTTCCAGGTGTACGCGTCGTAGGCCGGACGAGGCCGGGGCAGACGGTCTGCACCGGTCCAACCGGAACCGGTCCGGCCGGCACCGGTCCGGTCGGAGCGGGTCCGGTGGGAGCCGTGGGTGCCGTCGGTCCGGTCGGTGCCGTCGGTCCGGTCGGCGGCGGAGCTGGGAGCGGTCATACCGGCCAGCCTGCCGTGCGCGGCACCCTCCGCGCCATGCGGTAGGCCGCCCTGCGCCGACGGGGGAAATCCCCACCCCGGCCCGGCCTCCGCTCCGCCCACGGCGTCCGTCCCGGCCCCACCCCGCGTCTCAGGGTGTGACGGGCTGCTTACCACTTCTTTATCAGGGCCTAGACTCCCGTGCGTAGATCCTCGAAGCACGTTGCATCACATGGTTCACCGAAGTCACGAGGTCAGAGAGCGAGGGACGGACGTGCGGGAGACGTTGGGAGGCTCGCAGGCCGCCGCGGCGGACGTCATCGCGGCCGGTTATTTCCGGTCCTATTCGGTGGTCGGACTGCTCGCCCTCGTCGGCGTGCTGTTCGTCGCGGTCGCCTTCGGCGCGGGCCGTCTGCTGCGTCCGGTCGTGCCGACCCCGGAGAAACTCCTCACCTACGAGTGCGGCGTCGACCCCGTCGGCGAGGGCTGGGCGCACACCCAGGTCCGCTACTACGTCTACGCCTACCTCTACGTGATCTTCGCGGTGGACTCCATCTTCCTGTTCCCCTGGGCGACGGTCTTCGCCGCTCCCGGCTACGGCGCGACGACCCTCGTGGAGATGTTCGTCTTCCTCGGCTTCCTCGCCGTGGGCCTGCTGTACGCATACAAGAAGGGCGTCCTGGCATGGACGTGAACCCCTCGGTCCCCGAGCCTGTTCTGCTGCCCGAGCCCAAGCGGCTGGGCGCCCTGGCTCGGCTGGCCCCCGAGCCGATGAAAGTGGTCCTGAACTGGGGCCGCCGCTACTCGCTCTGGGTCTTCAACTTCGGCCTCGCCTGCTGCGCGATCGAGTTCATCGCCGCGTCGATGGCCCGCCACGACTTCATCCGGCTCGGCGTCATCCCCTTCGCGCCCGGGCCGCGCCAGGCCGACCTGATGGTGGTCTCCGGCACCGTCACGGACAAGATGGCCCCGGCCGTCAAGCGCCTGTACGAGCAGATGCCCGAGCCCAAGTACGTCATCTCCTTCGGCGCCTGCTCGAACTGCGGCGGCCCGTACTGGGACTCGTACTCCGTCACCAAGGGCGTCGACCAGATCATCCCGGTGGACGTGTACGTCCCCGGCTGCCCGCCGCGCCCCGAGGCGCTGCTCCAGGGCATCCTCAAACTCCAGGAGAAGATCGCCCGCGAGTCCCTGGGGGAGCGGTACGGCACCGGTTCCGCCCGGCCGTCCGCGGCTGCCCTGCAGAGCGGCCTGGTCGAGCCTCCGGCCCCGGCCACCCAGGGGGACGCCGGATCCGAGGGGGACGCCCGCGTCGAGAGGGGTGCCCGAGTCGAGGGGGATGCCCGAGCCGAAGGGGACCCGGGATCCGAGGGGGACAGGCGAGCCGAGAGTGACGGCCGAGCCGAGGGGGATGCCCGAGCTGAGCGGGACGGCCGAGCGGAGGGGGATGCCCGATGAGTACGGCCGGCTGGCTGCCCGCCCCCGCCGAGGAGCTCTTCGGCCCGGATGCCACGGCCGAGGAGTCGTACGACGTCCTGACCGTGGACGTACCGCCGTCCTCCTGGCTCACCGCCCTGGAGACGGCCCGTACGACCCTGTCCTGCACCTACTTCGACTGGCTGAGCGCGGTCGACGAACCGGGCACGGGCTTCCGCGTGTCCGCCCACCTCGTCGCGCTGCACCCGGTCCGCAAACTCCTCGTCCGCACGACCGTCCCGCACGAGGCACCGGCGCTCCCCTCCGCCGTCGGCGTCTACGCGGGCGCCGCCTGGCACGAGCGCGAGACCCACGAGATGTTCGGCGTGGTCTTCGCCGACCACCCGGGCCTCGAGCACCTGCTGCTCCCCGAGAACTTCGAGGGCCACCCGCTCCGCAAGGACTTCGTGCTCGCCGCCCGTGTCGCCAAGGCCTGGCCCGGCGCCAAGGAGCCGGGGGAGTCCGCGGCGGGCGCGGGGCACGCCGGCCCCAAGCGCCGCCAGATGCTGCCCCCGGGTGTTCCCGACCCGAACGAGTGGGGCCCGCTGAAGGGGCAGCTGCCCGCCGCCCCCACCCGCCCGGCCCGCGCGGCCGGACGCCCGGCGGCAGACCGGCCCGTACGCGCGACCGGCGAACGTCCGCCCCGACGCACCCGCACAGCGGCAGAGGGCTCCACGGGCCGGACCGCTGCGACCGCGTCCGCGGCAGCAGCCGCATCCGCCGCCGCGGAGGAAGCCACGGGGAAGCGACCCGAGGACTCTGCCACTGCGGGCACTGCGGGCACTGCGGGCACTGCGGGCACTGCGGGCACTGCGGGCACTGCGGGCACTGCGGGCACTGCGGGCACTGCGGGTGCCGTGGGAGCTGCGGATGCTGCGGGTGCCGTGGGAGCTGCGGATGCTGCGGGCGTCGCGGGTGCCGTGGATGCTGCGGGCGCGTCTTCGGAGGGGCCGGCCGCCGAGGCCTCGGTGGCACACGAGCCCGGCTCGGCCCAGCCGACCGCCCCCGCACCGGCACCGGCACCGGGACGACCGCGCCGCGCACGCACCGCCTCGCAGGGCTCGGCCTCGCAGCGAGCCCAGACACCGAGCGAAGCCGCGCCGACTGAGCATGCAGCCACTGAAGCCGCGGCGACCGCGTCCTCGCCGACCGAAGTCGCCCCCGCTGAAGCCGAGTCGGCGGAACCGGGCCCGACCGAACCGGGCCCGACCGAACCGGGCCCGGCGGAATCGGGCTCGACCGAACCGGCCCCGGCGGAATCGGGCGATGCCGCTCGGCCCGCCCGGCGCAGTGCGGCTCCGCGGAGTTCGGACGCCCCTTGGCATCACGCGCGCCCTGCCTTCGACGGACCGGAGTCGACGCCTCCGTCCCGTCCGGAGGAGTCCGCGCACACCGCCGGACCGGAACCGGAAGCCGCCGAGCGTCCCGGAGACCCCGGTACGCCCGTCGAGTCCCAGGCGCCCGGAGCAGCCGAGCAGCTCCGAGGGCCCGGCACGCCCGACGAGCCCCGAGCGCCGGAAGCCGCCGAGCGTCCCGGAGACCCCGGTACGTCCGCCGAGTCCCAGGCGCCCGGAGAAGCCGAGCAGCTCCGAGGGCCTGCCGCGCCCGACGAGCCCCGAGCCCGGGAAGCCGCCGAGCCTCCCCGAGGCCCCGGCATGCCCGCCGAGTCCCAGGCGCCCGGAACCGCCGGGCCTCCCCGAGACCCCGGCACAGCCGAACAGCCTCGGGTGCCTCATGAGCCCGAAGCACCCGAAGCGCCCGAAGAGCCCCAAGAACCCCCCGCCCCGAGGGAGTCCGCCGAGCAGGAAGAGCCCGGCGACGACCCCGGCCGCCGAGGCCGCCGCCCTGACCGCCCGGACCACCCCGACCACCCCACAGGAGGCCCGCAGTGAACGACGTGTCGGACGTCGCCCTGCGACTCCTGGTCGTCTTCGTCGTCTTCCTCACGTTCCCGCTGATCGTGGGCCAGACCGAGCACAAGGTGATGGCCCATATGCAGGGCCGCCTCGGCCCGATGTACGCGGGCGGCTTCCACGGCTGGGCCCAGCTCATCGCGGACGGCGTGAAGTTCGCCCAGAAGGAGGACGTGGTCCCGGCGGGCGCCGACCGCCGCGTCTTCCAGCTCGCCCCCGCGGTCGCCCTGCTGCCGTACCTGCTCGTCCTGCTCGCCATCCCGATCGGCCCCAGCGAGGGCGCCGTCGGCCAGCTCATCGACGCGGGCGTGTTCTTCGTGCTCGCGGTGATGGGCGTAGGCGTACTCGGTTCGCTGATGGCCGGCTGGGCCAGCGCGAACAAGTTCTCCCTGCTCGGCGGCCTGCGCACGGCCGCCCAGCTGCTCGCCTACGAACTCCCCATGCTGCTGGCCGCGGCCTCGGTCGCGATGGCGGCGGGCACCGTCTCCCTGCCCGGCATCCTGCACGCCTTCCACTGGTGGTGGGTGCCCTGGCAGATCGTCGGCGCGGTGGTCTTCTTCGTCGCCGGACTGGCCGAACTGCAGCGCCCGCCGTTCGACATGCCCGTCGCCGACTCGGAGATCATCTTCGGCGCGTACACCGAGTACACGGGGCTGCGCTTCGCCCTGTTCCTGCTCGCCGAGTACGCGGGCATCGTCGTCCTGTGCGGCCTGACCACCGTCCTCTTCCTGGGCGGCTGGCACGGCCCCTGGGGCGGCGACGGCCTCGGCTGGCTGTGGACCCTGCTGAAGGCCGCGATCCTCGCGTTCGTCGTCATCTGGCTCCGCGTCACCTACCCCCGGCTGCGCGAGGACCAGCTCCAGAAGCTCTCCTGGACCCTCCTCGTCCCGCTCTCCCTCGCCCAGATCGCCCTCACCGGCATCGTCAAGGTGGTGATCTCCTAACCATGGCCCCCATCCCCGGCTCCGGTCTCGCCAAGGGCCTTGCCGTCACCCTGCGCACGATGACGAAGAAGACGGTCACCGAGCAGTACCCGGACGTCCTGCCCGACCTCCCGCCCCGCACGCGCGGTGTGATCGGTCTGTTCGAGGAGAACTGCACCGTCTGCATGCTGTGCGCCCGCGAGTGCCCGGACTGGTGCATCTACATCGACTCGCACAAGGAGACGGTCCCCCCGGCGGCCCCGGGCGGACGCGAACGCAGCCGGAACGTCCTCGACCGTTTCGCCATCGACTTCTCCCTGTGCATGTACTGCGGCATCTGCATCGAGGTCTGCCCCTTCGACGCCCTGTTCTGGTCCCCGGAGTTCGAGTACGCCGAGACGGACATCCGCGACCTCACCCACGAGCGGGACAAGCTCCGCGAGTGGATGTGGACGGTCCCCGCCCCGCCCGCCCTGGACCCCGGCGCGGAGGAGGCCAAGGAGATCGCCGCCGCCCGCAAGACCGCCGAGAAACTGGCCGCCGCCCAGGCCGAGGCGCACAAGCCGCCGGCCGAGGCACCGAAGCCGCCGGCCGAGGCGCCGAAGCCGCAGGCTGGAGCACCGCAGCGACAGGCCGAAGCACAGGATCCCCGAGCCCAGGCACAGGATCCCCAGGCCCGAGCGCAGGAACGAGAGGAGGGAGAGTCATGAGCCTCGCCGCAACCGCCGGCCCACTCGCCTCCGGCACCCCGGGTGCCCTCCTCGCCGCGACCGAACGGCACGGCTTCCTGTCCCCGAACGGCGTCGAGATCGTCTTCCTCCTCGTCGGTCTCGTCACCCTCGGCGCCGCACTCGTCACGGTCACCACGCGCCAACTGGTGCACGCCGCCCTGTGGCTCGTGGTCGCCCTCGGCGGCCTCGCCGTGGAGTACCTGCTCCTCACAGCCGAGTTCATCGCCTGGATGCAGGTCCTGATCTACGTCGGTTCCGTCGTCGTCCTCCTCCTCTTCGGCCTGATGCTCACCAGGGCCCCCATCGGCCACTCCCCGGACGCCGACTCCGGCAACCGCTGGGCCGCCCTGACCGTCGCGGTCGCCGCCGCCGTCGCCCTGGTCTGGGTGGTCGCCGACGCCTTCCGCACCACCTGGATCGACCTGGACGGCCCGGCCGCGGGCACCACGCACGTCACCGGGGAAAGCCTCTTCCAGCACTGGGTCCTGCCCTTCGAGGCCCTCTCCGTCCTGCTCCTCGCGGCCCTGGTCGGCGCGATCGTCCTGTCCCGCAAGGAGAAGACGGAAGCGACCGCCCCCGGCACGCCCGCCCCGACGTCCGCACCGACCGCCGCCCCGGCGTCCACCCCCGCCCCCACCGCCGCCGGCCCGGCGGTCACCCCCACCGCCGCCGCCCCGGCGTCCGTCCCCACCGGCGGCGCGGCACCCGCTGCGGGGAACGGCCCGGCGGCCCGCTCCGGCGAAGAGGAAGGCGCCAGCTGATGCACCTCGCCTATCCCGCCGTACTCTCCGCCCTCCTGTTCTGCACCGGCCTGTACGGCGTCCTCGCCCGCCGCAACGCGATCCTGGTCCTGATGTCGGTCGAGCTGATGCTCAACGCCGTCAACCTCAACCTGGTCGCCTTCGACGTCTGGCTCAGCCGGGCCGCCGAGGAGACCCTGCACTCCGGCCAGGCGCTGACCCTGTTCACCATCGCCATCGCCGCGGCCGAGATCGGCATCGGCCTGGCGATCGTCCTCGCCGTCCACCGCAACCGCGGCACCTCCGACATCGACAAGCTCCGCGACACCGCCGAGGGCCCCGACGGCGAGGATTCCGGCACCTCCGCGGCCGAGAAGGCTGAGGCCACCGCGTGACCACGACCGACCTCGCCGTCCTCGTCCCCCTCCTGCCGTTCCTCGGCGCCGTGGCCGGCCTGCTGCTGGGCCGCACCGCCCCCGGCTTCGTCCGCCCGCTCGCCGTACTGCCGACCCTGGCCGCCCTCGCGGCCGCCGCGCTGGTCGCCGTACGGCAGGGCGGCGGCCCGGCCGTCGAGGCGCACACCGAGCTGACGCCCACCGGGTCCGTCCCCGTCGAGCTGGCCCTGGACATCGACGGCTTCGCCGCGCTCGTCGCCGTCCTGGTCGCCTTCGTCGCGACCTGCGTCCAGATCTACTCGACGGGCTACCTGCGCGACGACCCGCGCTACCCGTCCTACGCCGCTCTCGTCTCCCTGTTCACCTCCGCGATGCTCCTGGTCGTCTACTCGGGCGACCTGATCGTGCTGCTGGTCGGCTGGGAGGTCATGGGCATCTGCTCCTACTTCCTGGTCGGGCACTACTGGGAGACCCCCGAGGCCCGCGCCGCCTCCCTGAAGGCCTTCCTGGTCACCAAGCTCGGCGACGTGCCCTTCCTCATCGGCCTGTTCGCCCTCGCCACCGACGCCGGATCGTTCCGCATCACCCGCGTCCTCGGCACCGTCGCGAGCGGCGGCCTCGGCCACCCGACGGTGATCGCCCTGCTGCTGCTCGCCGGCGTCGCCGGTAAGTCGGCCCAGTTCCCGCTGCACACCTGGCTGCCGGACGCGATGGCGGGTCCGACGCCCGTCTCGGCGCTGATCCACGCGGCCACGATGGTCGCCGCCGGCGTCTACTTCGTCGCACGCCTCCTTCCCGTCTTCGAGGCATCCGCGGCCGCCATGGTGGTCCTCGCCGTGATGGCCGCCGTCACCATGACCGGCTCGGGTCTGGCCGCCCTCGCCCAGGACGACATCAAGCGCGTCCTCGCCTACTCGACGATCGGCCAGCTCGGCTACATGACCGGCGCCCTCGCCGTCGGCGACCGCGGTGCCGCCGTCTTCCACCTCCTGTCCCACGGTGCCTTCAAGGCGCTGCTCTTCCTCGCGGCCGGCGTGGTCATCCACGCCGCCGGCACGAACTCGCTGGCCGCGATGTCCCGCATGCACGGCCTGCGCGACCGCATCCCGGACGCCTACTGGACGATGACCGTGGCGCTGCTCGCGCTCGCCGCGATCCCGCCGTTCAGCGGCTTCTTCTCCAAGGAGTCCGTCCTCGGCGCCGCCGAACACGCCACCGACGGCCACGCCGCGCACGTGCCCGGCGCGGCCGGGTGGATCGTCCTCGTCGCCGGCCTGGCCGCCGCCCTCCTCACCGCCGCCTACGCCACCCGGCTGTGGCTGCTGGCCTTCCGCGGCCGGGGCACCGAGGCCCCCGACCACGGCCGCCAGCCGCTGACGATGACCGTGGTGCTGTGGGTGCTCGCGGTCCCGTCCCTGGCCTTCGGCGGGTTCGCCTACCGGTCACTGCCCGGCTGGTTCGACGGCCGCGACCTGACCCCGACGCTCCTCACCTCGGTCCTCGGCACGGGCCTCGCCCTGGTGGGTGGACTGCTCACCTACGGCGCCTGGCAGCGCACCTCCGCACTCGCCGCCCGTACCCCGATCGGCGCGGTCGTCGCCCACCCCGAGGGCGACGCCGGCCTGGTCGAGGCCGAGGCCATCGCCACCCACGAACCGGTCTACGGCGACATCGCCTACGCCCCCGACCCGGCGGACCCCGGGCGCCTGCTGCTCGGCCCGCTGCACCGGCCCGCGGCCGCCGGCTTCCACCTGGACGCGGTGTACACGGCGCTGTTCGTCCGCCCGGTCCAGGCCGGAGCGCGTCTCGTCCGGTTCCTCGACCGCGAGGTCGTCGACACCTACGTGAACGGCGCCGCCGCCCTGCCCCGGCTGCTCGGGGCCGCCGTACGGCGCGCGCAGACCGGCAATGTGCAGACCTATGTGAGCGCGCTGCTCGCCGGCACCGTCGTCCTGGCGGTCGCCGTCGTCCTCGTCGCGACCGGAGCGTGAGCAGGCGTGATCGATATCAACGAGTCCGTGATGCAGTTCCTTCTGGCGTTCACCGTCGTCGGCCCGCTCCTCGGCGCCGCCGCCGCTCTCCTGCCCGCCCCGCCCGGGCTGAAGGGGAAGTCGCCCGAACAGGCCGTGCTCCGGCACGGCGTCACCGTCACCGGCGTGATCCTCGTCGCCGCGATCGTCCTGGCTCTGGGCTTCGACCACGACCACCCGTCGAGGATGCAGGCCACGACCGACATCAGCTGGATCCCCGCGCTCGACGTGCGCATCCACCTCGGCATCGACGGCATCTCCCTCCCCCTTCTGGTCCTGACCGCGCTGCTGACCTTCCTGTGCGCGCTCTACTCGTACTTCAAGCCGCCCTCGGGCCCGTCCCCCAAGGCGTTCGTCGCCCTGCTGCTGCTGCTCGAGTCCGGCACCCTCGCGACCTTCGCCGTCCTCGACCTGCTGCTGTTCTTCCTCGCGTTCGAGATGGTGCTCGTCCCGATGTACTTCCTCATCGCCCGCTGGGGCGGCGAGGGCCGGACCCGGGCCGCCTGGAAATTCATCCTGTTCACGCTGCTCGGCTCCGTCGTCATGCTGCTCGGCCTGCTCCTGATCGGGCTCAAGGCGGGCACATTCGACATGGTGGCACTCGCCACTGACAACGGCCGGTCGCTGAGCACGTCCGTGCAGGTCATCGCCGTTCTGGCGATCGGGCTCGGGCTCGCGGTCAAGACGCCGATGTGGCCGCTGCACAGCTGGCTCCCCGACGCCCACACCGCGGCGCCGACCGTCGGCTCCGTCATGCTGGCCGGTGTCCTGCTGAAGATGGGCACGTACGGTTTCGTCCGCATCCTGCTGCCGGTGGCGCCGCACGGCTTCCGCACCTTCGCGCCGTACCTCGCCGCGCTCGCCGTCGTCGGGATCATCTACGGATCCCTGGCCTGCCTGGCCCTCGCCAAGCGGGGCGCGAAAGGCGACCTCAAGCGCCTGATCGCCTACTCCTCCGTCGGCCACATGGGCTTCGTCCTGCTGGGCATCGCCACCATGACCCCGACCGGCGTGAACGGCGCCCTGTTCGCCAACATCGCCCACGGCCTCATCACCGGCCTGCTGTTCTTCCTGGTCGGCGCGCTCAAGGACCGCACCGGCAGCACCGACCTCGACACGCTGGCCGAGAAGACCGGGGCCGCGCTGTACGGCAGGGCTCCCCGGCTCGGCGGGCTGCTCGCCTTCGGCGCGGTCGCCTCGCTCGGACTGCCAGGATTGGCCGGATTCTGGGGCGAGATGCTGTCGCTGTTCGGCGCCTTCGAGCCCGCCGCCGGCCTCAGCCGGCCCGCGTTCCTCACGTTCATGGCCGTCGGCGCCTTCGGCACCCTGCTGACGGCCGCGTACATGCTGACCGTGGTCCGCCGCGTCTGCATGGGCGGCGTGGAGCAGGAGACGCCGAAGCTCGCCGACGTCCAGGGGTACGAGTTCGCCGCCTGGACCCCGCTCGTCACCCTCACCGTCGTCACCGGACTGTGGCCGAAGGCCCTGCTCGGCCTGACCGACCCGGCCGTGCAGCAGCTCCTCGCAGGAGGCACCCGATGAGCGCCCAGCCGCTCGCCGCGTCGGCGGTCCAGTCCGTCGACTGGCTCGCGATCGCCCCGCCCACGATCACCGCCGTCGTGGCGCTCGTCGTCCTCGTCGCCGACCTGTTCGTGCCAGAGCCCCGCAAGGCGGTACTCGGCTGGGTCTCGGTCGCCGGCCTGGCCGCGGCGGGCCTGACGCTTCTGCCGCTCCTGGACGGCGACCGCAGCACCTTCTGCCTGACCGGCCACGCGCGCGCGTGCAGCTACACGGCCGATCGCTTCACCCTCGTCGTCCAGTTCCTGGTCCTCGGCGGCGCCCTGCTCGCGGCCCTGCTGTCGGTCACGAACCTCGACGACGACCGGCGGCGGGTCCCGGCCGGCGAGTTCTGGTTCCTGCTGCTGTCCTCCGCCGCCGGCGCCGCCCTGCTGCCCGCCTCCCGCGACCTGGCCACCCTGATCGTCGCCCTGGAGGTCGCCTCCCTGCCGGCCTTCGCCCTGGTCGGCATCCGGCACGGCGACAGACGGTCCTCCGAGGCCGCCCTGAAGTTCTTCCTGTCCTCGGTCACCGCCACCGCGGTCAGCCTGATGGGCGTCAGCTTCGTCTACGCCTGCACCGGCACCCTCTACCTCACCCAGGTCGCCCAGCGCCTGCCGCACACCGACGGGCAGCTGCACACGCTCGCCCAGACCGGCGTCGTCCTCACCCTCGTCGGCTTCGCCTTCAAGACGGCCGCCGTGCCCTTCCACTTCTGGGTGCCCGACACCTACGTGGGCGCGCCTCTGCCCGTCGCCGCCTACCTCTCCGTCGTCGGCAAGGCGGTCGGCTTCTCCGGCCTGATCCTCGTCACCGTCGTGGCGTTCCCGTCGTACGCCGAGATCTGGGGTCCCGCGCTCGCCGTCCTGGCCGCCCTGACCATGACCGTCGGCAACGTCGGCGCCCTGCGCCAGCAGGCCACGCGCGCGTACAGCGCCGTACGCCTGCTCGCCTGGTCCTCCGTCGGACAGGCCGGCTACCTCCTGGTGCCGATCGCCGCCGCCGGCTACGCGCAGGACCCGCAGAAGGCGGTCGGCTCCACCGTCGCGTACGCCCTGATGTACGCCGCCGTGAATCTCGGCGCGTTCGCCGTCGCCGCCCTGGTGGGCCGTACGAACTCCCTCAACCGGCTCGCCGACTACCGGGGCCTGTACGCCACCAACCCGCTCGGCGCGCTCCTCCTGGCCTTCTTCCTGCTCTGCCTGGCCGGCCTGCCGCCGGGCGTCATCGGCCTGTTCGCCAAGGTCACCGTGTTCTCGGCGGCCGTCGACGCGGGCCTCGGCTGGCTCGCCGTCGTCATGGCCCTCAACGTCGTCATCGCCCTCTTCTACTACCTCCAGTGGACGGCCCTGCTGTTCCGCGCCCCCGAGGGCGAGCCCGCCCGGCACCGCGTCCCGGCCCCCCTGACGGCCGCCATCGCCCTGACCGGAGTCCTCGGCGTCGCCCTTTCCGGAGCACCCCAGCTGGTCCTGCGCTTCGCGGCGACCGGACTGTTCTGAGGGCCGGCCGGACCCCTGCGAAGGAGTCGGCACGCGCGCGTGGGGCACCCGTGCCACCACGCGCGCGTGAGGCCGGACCCGCACGTCACCCGTACGGTCGAACCCTGCCGACCGCGCACACCGGGGAACTCGCGACCGCCGCCTGGCGTTGTCAGAAGCGGGAGGGTCCACTGGACCAAAGTGTTCCCCAGCTGCACGACTTGGAGGGCGCACCGTGCACCGCCGGCACAACGGGCTCAGGACCGCCGTACTCCTCGGGGGACTGTCCGCACTCATCATCGTCATCGGCAGCTTCTTCGGCCGTACCGGGCTGATCGTCGCGGTCCTGATCGCCCTCGGCACCAACGCGTACGCGTACTGGAACAGCGACAAGCTCGCCCTGCGTGCGATGCGCGCCCGCCCGGTCAGCGAATTCGAGGCCCCCGCGCTGTACCGAATGGTGCGCGACCTGTCCACGCAGGCCCGTCAGCCCATGCCACGGCTGTACATCTCCCCGACGGAGGCCCCCAACGCCTTCGCCACGGGCCGCAATCCGCGCAACGCCGCGGTGTGCTGCACCGAGGGCATCCTGCGCCTGCTGGACGAGCGCGAGCTGCGCGGCGTCATCGGCCACGAGCTGAGCCACGTCTACAACCGGGACATCCTCATCTCCTCGGTCGCCGCCGCCCTCGCCTCGGTGATCATGTTCCTGGTGAACTTCGCCTGGCTGATCCCGATCGGCCGTTCGGACGACGACGAGGGCCCCGGTCTGCTCGGCATGCTCCTGATCATGATCCTGGGCCCGCTCGCCGCCACCCTCATCCAGCTGGCCATCAGCCGCTCCCGGGAGTATGAGGCGGACGCCTCGGGAGCCCAGCTCACCGGCGACCCGCTCGCCCTCGCCAGCGCGCTGCGCAAGCTGGACATCGGCACCAAGCAGCTGCCGTTGCCGCCCGAGCCGCGGATCGAGGCCGCGAGCCACATGATGATCGCCAATCCCTTCCGCCCGGGCCAGGGACTGACCAAGATGTTCTCCACGCACCCGCCGATGGCGGAGCGCATCGCGCGGCTCGAGAAGATGGCAGGCCGCGCCCGGTGAAGCCGGACCTCGTCCGGCTCTCCTGAGCGGCGGCTCCTCGCGTCGAGCGCCGTGCCGCACTCCGCCCACGCCGGCCTGCCGCGCGTGAGCGCATCGCCCCCGCCCTGGAGTCTCTGGAAGCTCGTCCGGAGTTCTCGAAGCTCGTCCGGACCGTGACGGTCGTCCTATGTGGTCTGGAAGGGCGATGGGGCCGCATGACAGCCGAAAATGCACGCCCAGAGCTGGAACGGCAGTCCCCGGTACAGCACCTCACCCAGCATCCGGCCGCCCGCTCCCAGCGGGCGGGCGCAGATGGCGCAGTCCATGGCCATCTGCTGGCGAGGCAGGAGCCGGGCGACGTCGGGGAGGAGCAGATGCGCCGTCGAGACTAGGCTTTTCACTCGTGTGGTCTTCCTGAGAAAGTCTGGTCGACGGCGTACTGCCCTGCGGCTGCGCGTCGGTCGCTTCGTTGGCGGGCGCCTCGGGAGGCTGCAGACGATGTCGCGGCATCGTCCGTCGGGGCGGCCTGGTGAGGGTGATCTGACGCACCACCTGCTGGAAGCAGGCCAGTGAGGCGAAACTCGGCAGGGCGGCAGCCGCGGTGTCGACGAGGTCTTTCGGCGCCTGCGCCACGCACAGCGTCATGGCGACGGCTGAGAACAGCAGGAGCACGGACCAGGAGTGGAAGGCCCGACGCTGGTGCAGCGCGGCCCGGACAATGGACAGTGACGCCACGAGCCAGGGGCCGAACACCAGGAAAGGCCACCAGGAGACCACGCTGCTCTGTGTCCGGGTCTCTGCCACGAACCGCAGCGGGTCATAGGCGATCAGGCCGCCGAAAATGCTCACGGCAGAGGCGATGACGGTCACCAGTGCCGCGATGAAGTAGCTGGTGATGCGGGCCCTGCCCGGGCGCTGTCTTTCCCGGACTTTGCGGTGCCCTCTATGGGGTGCCTTGACCGGGGGCAGCTCTGCTGTGAGTTCCACCAGGGCTTCACGGGGAGACTTCGGTCCCGGACTCGCGAAGTGATCCTCATTGCGCGCGACCGGGATCTTCGGCTGTTGCTCGATGGCGTCCTGCAGCATGAAGGCGAGCTCTTCTGCAGGGTCCCAGCTCGATTCCGGAGGAATCAGAGGGGAGTAGATTCCCTCGGTCGGAAATCGGTGCGGCCCCCCGTCGTCGTAATAACCGTTCGAATGATCGACAGCAGGATCTGGATAATATTCCATCTGCCCATCCCACATAGCGGGTCTCATTCCGCCGGCGAAGCACAGGACCAGGTTCCCAGACTCACCCAACGCTTTGCGGCGTCTCTTTCCAGGAAGCTCATCGATTCCATGAAATCCTGGAGGATCTCTTCGGTCACCTCGAGCGGGACGGGGAGGCCACCCATCATCAGAACTCCCTTGGTGCTATCCGTACCGGACGGTGCGGGCAGGTAGGTGTAGGCACCTAGCCGCGCGGGCCGTACGCCAGTCGAGTGGGGCCGCTCTGCAACGGCTTGGGGTACCTGACCCCTCAACGCCTTCATCACGGTCGGACTAACTCCGTCATACCGTGATGGGTGTGTGGCAAACGGGTGAAGGATTAGCCGGACAACCACGTTGTTGAGGTATCGGTCGGACCTATATGTAGCCCGTATGAGAAATATGATCGAAGAATGTTCCGCAGCCGCAAGGGCGGAAATAAGAGTATCTCCGCAAATGTGATGCCACACCGTGTGATCGCATCGTCAGGTTTTCATCCCATCGGGTAACGATGAGTATTCACCCGATGTCGGACCGTCGCACGGGAACCTTATCATGTGGCGACGCCTGCCCAATTCTGGAATTCCGAAAGGCCTTTATTCGGCATGGTCGAGGTAACGGATTGCGCGCGTCACGGTGAATGAAGGTTCCGGTGCTCGGGCGAGTGGCACCGAGCCGTGTCCGGACCGTCTTCAGGGTCTCGAGGCGCTGGAGGCTCACGGCCCGGGCTCACTGTGCGATCGCGGGCGGGCCGGACGGTCAGCGTCCGCCGAAGGCCTGATCCGAAGGGACGACCTCTCGCCCCAGAGGCATGAGCGAGATCGGGATCAGCTTCAGGTTCGCCCAGCCGAAGGGGATCCCGATAATCGACAGGAACAGGGGGATGCTCGTGATCAGGTGGGCCAGCGCCAGCCACCATCCCGCGAAGATCACCCAGATCACGTTGCCGATGAAGGACCCCGACCCGGCGTCCGGCCGGTCCACGGTGGTCCGGCCGAACGGCCACAGGACGAAGCCGGCGATACGCAGCGACGCGATGCCGAACGGGATGGTGATGATCAGGACGAAGCAGATGAGGGCAGCGACGAGGTAGCCGAGCGCCATCCAGAAGCCGCAGAAGACGAGCCAGAGGATATTGAGCAGCAGGTTGAACACCTTCATGGTCGGCACCTCTCCAGGTCACTCCGTCGGCATGCCTGCTGACACCAGTATCAGCTGATCACACTTCCGGGCGGGTGCCGATCGCGCTTCCGGACGGAAACGCAGTGCCTGCGCGCGCAACGGGTCACCGCCGCAGCCGTCGCCTCCGGCCGACCGGCCGACCGGCCGACCGGCCGACCGACCGACTCGCCGTGAGCGGCCGTGACCGCCGTGAACGCGGCAGGCACGTGCAGCGCGAGCTCACCGATCACCGCAACCGAGCGACGGGCCCAAGGCGTCCTCCCCACAGACACGGCACGAACACACGCGCGACGGTCGGCCGGCCCCTCACCGAGATATCGGGGGCCGGAGAGTGCCAGACACGGCGCGGGAGGGCAGGTTCACGGCATGGGCATCATCAGTTGGATCATCCTGGGACTGCTGGCCGGAGCCATCGCCAAGGTCCTGCTGCCGGGTCGTGACCCCGGCGGCTTCATCGGCACGACCCTCATCGGCGTGGCGGGAGCCTTCATCGGCGGCTGGATCTCGGCCCGCTGGCTGGACCACCCGATAAGCAAGCACTTCTACGACGGCGCCACCTGGGCCGCGGCCATCGGAGGCTCCCTGGTGCTGCTGATCGCCTACCGCATCCTGTTCGGCAACTCACGCGACTGAGCACGGGCCGCGGCACGACAAGCAGGCGCGGCGGGCGGCGGCGCGGCGGGCGGCGGCGCGGTGAGCGGCGCTCTGACAGGCAGCAGTACGGCACGCAACGGTGCCGCAAGCGCAGTACGGCATGCAACAGTGCCGCAAGCGGCAGTAGGGCGCGCAACTGTGCCGCAAGCGCAGTACGGCATGCAACAGTGCCGCAAGCGGCAGTAGGGCGCGCAACTGTGCCGCAAGCAGCCGTACGGCATACAGCCGTACGGCGTGCTCGCAACGGCGCGCCAAGCAGAAGGGCGGGCGCCCGGGCCGCCAGTCCGGCCTCGGGGCGCCCGCCCTTCTTCGCTCATGTCCCCCCGGCGGCGCAGCCGCGCGGCCGGAGCCCTGCCGCAGACCTACCGGTAGTTCACGAACTGCAGTGCGAAGTCGAAGTCCTGGCCCTTGAGGAGGGCGATCACGGCCTGCAGGTCGTCGCGGCTCTTGGAGCTGACCCGCAGCTCGTCGCCCTGGACCTGGGCCTTGACGCCCTTGGGGCCCTCGTCGCGAATGATCTTCGCCACCTTCTTGGCGTTCTCCTGGGAGATGCCCTCCTCGATCGAGGCGAAGATCTTGTACTCCTTGCCGGAGAGCTGGGGCTCGCCCGCGTCGAGCGCCTTCAGCGAGATGCCGCGCTTGATCAGCTTGGACTGGAAGACATCGAGGACAGCGTTCACCCGGTCCTCGGAGTTCGCCTCCATCAGGATCTTTTCACCGGACCACGAGATCGAGGCGCCCACGCCCTTGAAGTCGTAGCGCTGCGAGATCTCCTTGGCGGCCTGGTTGAGGGCGTTGTCGACCTCCTGCCGCTCGACCTTCGAGACGATGTCGAAACTGGAGTCGGCCATGTCCTGTGGCTCCTTGTATCGGGGTGCGTGTCGGGTGCGTGCCGGCGTGCGCGAAGCGGCGGCCGCCGGGCCCGGTGTGGTGCCGGGCCGCATCCGCACCAGCCTAGCCACCCCGTGAGCCGAGGAGTGGCGATCAATCGGGTGGCGGAGCACCCCCGTGTATCGGGTATTGTTTACGTCGTTGCCAGGGAGCACCGCCGAGATGCGGGGCGATCGGCAGCAACCCCCGGCGGTGTGCCCGAGCGGCCAAAGGGAGCAGACTGTAAATCTGCCGGCTCAGCCTTCCCAGGTTCGAATCCTGGCGCCGCCACGCTGAGGGAAACCCCCTCCGACCAGCCATCACGGCAGGTCGGAGGGGGTTTCCCGTTGTCGGTGTCGGTTCGAGTCATCGTGGACGAGACGCGGACGTGTCTCACTTCATACCGCCCGTATCCCGGCATCGATCAGCGCGTCTCCCCCAGGTGTCCCCCGGGGGAGCGGGTGATCACTCCGGCTCGTTCCACTCCCGCAGAGCCGCATCGATCCGGCTGTTCGCACGCTCCCGGGTCTGGTCGAGCACCTTCGCGTACACCTTGTGCAGCACCGCGATGCTGTGACCGGCGCGGCGAGCGCACTCCATCGCGTCCACACCTGAGCTGAGCCAGAACGACACCCCGGCGTGCCGCAGGTCGTAAGGGCGGCGAGCCAGCAGTGAAACCGTCTCCGCTTCATTCAGCACGTCCCGGCGGGCCCGCGCCCACACCTCCCCATAGCCTGTCTCCTGGAGCAGGCCGTTGCGGTTGGTCCGGAACAGCCGGCCGTCGGGAGCGGTCCCGTGCACGGCAATGTGCTGCCGCAGCATGCGGACGAAATGAGGCGGGATGGGGACCGGTCGAGAATCCTTCTCGGCACGGGCCTTGAGGTGCCGCAGCTCGTGCGCTGTGCCGTCATCCGTCCAGCCCCGACCGGCCCGCACGACCCCCTGCCGCAGGGTGAGCATGCCCCACCCGGATTCCGGCAGGTGGCACTGGGCAGCGCGCAGCCCAGCGGCTTCAGCCGGCCGCATGGCCGCGTAGTACAGGCATCCGAAGAACGCCTCCAAGCGCTGACCCCGGGGCCCCTGCTCCCGGACTCCGGCCAGCAGCGCACGCACCTGACGGGGGTTGGCGACGCTCTCAGGGTCGACCTGTTCCACCGACTTGGGGGCGGTCCATTTCACGGCTGCGAGCGGGTTGACTGGGAGGGCGAAGTATTTCTCCTCCACGGCGAGCCCCAGAAGTCGCTCAGGCACGCCCGCTTCCTCTTCGCGGTGCGTGGTGAAGCAGCCTTCCCGTCGGTGTCGTTCGTACAGTGGCGCGCTCCACCTGGACGCCATGAACCACGCCCGCTCCACAGACGTGTGGGTCGACGGCGGGGATGGGAGTTGGGGTGAGTGGTGGGCTGAGCGAGCGGGCAAGTGCGAGGCTTGGCGCTCTCTAGGGGCAGAGGTGGTCAACTCCACTCGCAGGCAAGAGGGTTACCTGCTCGTGGAAGGTAGGGCGGCGGTAGCGTGCCGTCGACGACACACCACCACCCTTGACCGGGAGGCACTCCACGATGTCTGGCCTCACTGACGTGCCACGCGAACATGAACCCGAGACCGCCGGCAGTTACAAACCGTGGGTGGGTGATGTCCTGCGTCACCTCGCATACGAAGACCAGCGGCTGTCCGAGGCCGACACAATCACCCCCCTCCCTGAGGACTTCGCATTGACCTGGGAGGGCGTAGACGCGATCCTCTCCGCCGCTTGGAAAACCGATAGAGAAGAACTCAAATGGACTTTATTCGTTGAAATAGCTCGACAGGTCAGATACGCCAGTGATGGTGCATACGTCTTCCATCAACGGTATGGGTCACCTGACCGATACAAGCGGTACGTACGTCTTGAGAGTGTTTTCACCGCGGAATCGAATTCTACCTGGGGCAGCCTCGTTGAGGAAGTCATTGAAACCCTCAATGACCCAAAACAAGAGTACGGATGGAACTTAGAGCCCGCTCGACAGCACGAGTACGCCAACAGCGTTATCACCTACCGGCGAGACATCGCGACAACGGAGCGCCGTATACGCAGGGCTCTTCTGTCGCGGTGGCTCCGGCTGGTACCGCTTGTGTTGATGTCGCTGGTTCTGGCAGTGGGCGGGTGGGGAAACCTGTGGCCGGGAGACGTGTCGGACCTGCGCACTTTCAACATCGTGATCATCGCGGTGATGCTGGTCCTAGTAGTGGTGTTCCTGGTCGGTTTCATTCTGCGGGTGAAGGACGACAAACACGGTGTCCAGTCGGTGTTCCTGCTCCGCAAAGATCTGGAGATCATCCATGACCGATGGATCCTCAACGCCTCAAAGGCGCGCCCCACGAGGGAGCATAGGGACGGCTACCGGGAGCGCATACCGCGGGTGGTAGAGCGTCTTAGGCGGGATACAAGGTTCTATCGGCGTATTCACAACTGGTTCCAGTGGGGGGTATTCTTCGCGTCCGTTGGGACCACGACAACTACGGCTTTCTGGGATACCCCGCAGCCGGGTAAGACGATCCTGATCGTGCTGGGGTCGTTCCTCGCGTTCGCAACCGCGGTGACGGGCTATTTCAAATTCCGTGAGCGGGCATACAACCTTCAGCAGACCGCAGACCAGGTAGAACAGCACGCCATGGCCTTCGATCTGGGCATTACGCCATACTCGGATGCGGACGCGGCAGTAAACCTGGAGAGGTTCGCGGAGAACGTAGAGATGCTGCGGGCGGAGCAGCGCAAGCGGGAACAACAGCTGGAACAGCCGCATCAGGGGCAGGCCGACGTCATCTGACTGGCAGTAGGACGCAGACAGGGCGGCCAACCCGACCGACGCGGCACCTCATGTGAGGGGAGACTCCTTCCTCGCAGTCGACTGGGCACCACCCGCCAGGTCTCCCCGATCTAGCCGAAGCATCCGCCGCGGTCATGGGCCGGTGGGCGACCTCAAGGATTCGCCGTTGGATATCTCGCAGGCACTCGAACGCTTGCACAGCTCCCAGGACACCGGCCCCGACTAGTCGTGGGCTCACTCCCTAGAACGCCGCGCGGACTCCTAGGTTCTATCTAGTCTCCAGTCGGAGGTACGTAGGTGAATATCAGGGTTCGGCCCACCATGCAAAAACAGCTCGCTGTTGCCCTCCATCTGCACCTCAAAACGCACTTCGAGTTCCGCCCAAATTTCACCGGTCGTCTCGCGTAGATCGCTACGGCTGAAAGTTAGGGAGGGCATTGGCAGATCTCCGGGCATGTACCGAATGTGTGAGATGCTTTCACCGCTTCCGCTTTCTTCGATGAACATCATCTCCGTAGGTACCTCGCGAGGACCGCAGATGTTGACTTGCGGACTAACCCCGGGTGGCGCCAACAGGTTCTGATAAATCCTCTGCCTAGTTATCAACCAGCACTTGCACCAGCGATCCCCAGAAAATATGTCCCCCGCTCCTACGTAACCGTAAATCTGACCTGATAGGTCAACATGGGGAGTTGAAGTCCAACTTCCCGTCGGGGAATCTACAAGGCGACCTGCCGCCAGCTTCGCGTACCATGTGGCGCCGAAATTTCGGAAGATCAGAGAAGGGCCGTCGTAACCCTCTCCTTTTGTGAAATGTATGCCGTCATCGCGCCTCTCGGCTCCGAAACCCGCAGCCGGTCGAGTCCAGATTTGGGTGTCGGCTTCGTCTTCCACAAACAGATTTTTATCGAGGAAAGGCCATCGAGGTGGATCGATTGGTCCAGACATTAGTAACTCCCACATTACTTCGTCTCGATGACAAGATGCCCAGTCACACCATGGGCGTCAACCCCTTGCAGGCCTTGGCCTGGCACTTGTCCAGGCGCTCCGCTGGCGATGGCGAGTCGTTCACGCCTCTCGCCTCTGAGTGCAGGGGGCCTCTCTCTATTTGACCTCCGACAGGCGGCATTCGCATCCCCAGGGGCTGGGAGCGGCCAGGCACTGCTCATGAACTGAAACGCTCGTGCTCCAGGAGCGTCCTTTCTCAAAGGGTGAGTGGCGAACTGGAGCCTTGCGGGGGGCGTGTTTCCCCAGGCGTTCCCCGTGGCGGTCAGCAGCGACTAAAAGGCCTGCTCAGGACACCCGCAGCCAGCCCGCTGTAAATCTGCCGGCTCAGCCTTCCCAGGTTCGAATCCTGGCGCCGCCACACGGGAATCAGGGCCCCGTGATCTGTGAGAGCAGATCACGGGGCCCTGGTCGTTCCCGACGTCGGATTTTCGGGCGGGGCGTTGCCGGTCTCTGTGACAGCGGACCCTGGGTGTCTGTCGTCGAAGGCGCAGGTCGACGTGGAGCCGCGCCGGCCCGGCACGCCCGGTCGGGCTCGTAGCGGGCCGGTCGGTGAGGGGCCGTCAGGAAGGCGGTCGAGGTGTCGGCCGTACCCGGACGGCCGGCTACCGCGGCTCGGTCGCGATCTGGATCAGGTTGCCGCAGGTGTCGTCGAAGACCGCGGTGGTGACGGGGCCCGTCTCCACGGGCTCCTGGGTGAAGCGGACACCGAGTCCGCGCAGGCGCTCGTACTCCGCCCGCACGTCGGTGACGGCGAACTGGGCGAGCGGGATGCCGTCCTGCACGAGCGTGTCGCGGTAGGTCCTGGCGGCCGGGTGGCCGACCGGCTCCAGCAGGAGTTCGGTGCCGTCGGGCTCGTCGGGCGAGACGACGGTCAGCCACCGGTCCTTCCCGCCCAGCGGGACGTCGTGCTTCTTCACGAAGCCGAGGATCTCGGTGTAGAAATGCGCGGCCTTGGCCTGGTCGTCGACGAAGACGCTGGTCAGATGAATCTTCACGGGGTGCTCTTCTCCGGTCCGGACGTGTCGGGCACGAGCCGACGCTCGGCGATCCGCCGCAGCGGCTCCGTGTTCAGGTCGTGGAACTTGCAGCGGCCCTCCCGCCTGGTCTCGACGAGTCCCGCGGCCTCCGGCACGGCGAGGTGCTGAGAGACCCCCTGACGCGAGATGCCGAGCCGGTGCGTCATGCTCAGCCGGGAGCAGATCTCGGACCGGGTCTGCCCGGGCTCCTCCGTGAGCTCGTCGAGGATCGTGCGGCGGCTGGGGTCGGCCAGGGCTTTGCAGAGGTCGTCGGCCACGACCCGAGAATAGGCAACCCTTGACTCGCCTATCGAGCCGAGACGGTCCGTGTCCCGGGCCGGTCCACCGCCCGGCCCTCCCCGATCCCGGCGCCCCGTGCCCCCCCGCACGCGGTGCGCTCGCGACCGTGGTCGCACTTTCTCCCGCGACGCCACTAGAATCGAACGTGTGAACGATGACCGTCCGCTGACGCGTCTCGACATGCTGCGTTTCGCGCGCCGCGTCGTCGAACACCAGGCCGCGCGGCAGCTTGCGCTCATGGACCGGTGGATAGCCGACGAAGAGCGCCGCGAGGCCGAACGGCAACGCCGGCTCGCGGTGCGGCGGACCGCTCCGGACTGGTTGATCGAGCGCGGCCTGAACGGCCGGAGCATGGTCTACGTCCACGTCGGCGGCTGCTCGAGCGCCGGCGGCCGCTCGAAGGGGATCGGCCGTCGGCAGGCGGTACGAGCGCTCACCGAAGGAGGTGTCACGGCATGTCCACTGTGCCGTCCGGACACGATGCTGGGAATCGTCGAATGACCGGCCCGGGTGCGGGCCCAGGCGGTGCGGACGATGCTGGAGCCATGGCCGGGAAGCGTCCCATCATCGTGCAGCTGCCGTCCCCGACCGGCGGCCGCCGGGTCCGGGTGGACGGCGAGATCCTGGGCCTCGCGCACAACGTGCGGGACCTGGTCGAGTTTCTGCGCCGGGCGGGACTGGAGATCGAGCCCGAGCAGGTGGCCGACTCGCCGCTGATCGACTGGCGCGGGGTGGGCCCGGAGCGGTGGGAGGCGGAGACCCGCACGTGACGCCGGTGCCGCCTCCGCCCGGCTACCGGCACACTGACGCCATGTCCTCCCGACGCAGAACCTGTCCGGTGTGCCGCCGCGAAATCGCCGTGGTGGCGGGCCGCTTCGCCCGCCACGACCCGCCCGGGGCACGGGAGAACGGGGAGCTCGTCTCCTGCGCCGGATCACGGCAGCAGGCGCAACTCGGTGCCGTCCAGCCGGCGTTGGACGGGTACGGCGTGCCGGACTTCCCCGGGCAGCTGCCCCTCTTCTGAGTTCTGATCTTTCAGTTCCGACGGGACGGCTTCCCGTGACGGCGGGACTGCTTCCGGTGACGACGGGACGGCTTCCCGTGACGACGGGACTGCTTCCGGTGACGGCGGCACTGCGGACTGCGGGCGGTGAGGGCCGGCCGACGAGGGGCCGGGCCCGGGCCGAGGGCCTGTCAGCGGCCCTCCCGGACACCGCCACCGGGCCTGCCGTGTCCGGGCCTGCCGTGTCTCGTCCGTGGTCCCCGGCCGGAGGCGGCCCTCAGTTCCCGGCCACCGACTTGACCGCGACCGAGACCGGCGTCGACCCGCTGATCACTTCCAGGATCAGGCCGGCCGTCGCCGACGTGTCCACCAGCTCAGCGAGGACGGCCGCCACGTCGTCCCGCGGGATCGTGCCCGGCCCGGTGTGCGCCTCCAGGCGCACCAGGCCCGTGCCCGGGTCGTTCGTCAGCGTGCCGGGGCGCAGGATCGTCCAGTCCAGCGCCTCCTGCTGGGCGATGTAGGCGTCGGCCTCGCCCTTCGCGCGCAGGTACACGTCGAAGACCTCGTCCCCCTGGTGCTCGGGATCCGCGCCCATCGACGACACCACCACGAAGCGGCGAACGCCCGCGCGGACGGCCGCGTCCGCGAACAGGATCGCCGCGCCCTTGTCCACCGTCTCCTTACGGCGCGGACCGCTGCCCGGGCCCGCACCGGCCGCGAAGACCGCCGCGTCCGCGCCCTGCAGATGGGCCGCGACCTCCTCCACCGAAGCCGACTCCAGGTCGAGCAGGATCGGTTCGGCACCGGCCGCCCGCAGATCGTCGCCGTGCGCGGCGTTCCGGATGATTCCTGCGACCTCGTCTCCGCGCGCGGAGAGCCGACGCTCCAGCCGCAACGCGATCTGACCATGACCACCAGCGATGACAATGCGCATGATTCCGACCGTACGCCCGAAGAGGCCCGTCCGCCGCACGAGTTAACCGGCGCGGTCGGAGTACGCCCGGCTCGTGCCGAAGCCGAGCGCCCGGCGTCCGGCCACCGGGTCGCGCCCACGTGAGCCGGTCGGTCACGCGCTCAGCGCGTGGTCGACGGTCATGCGCCCGGCGCGCACCTCTCGTCGCGTGCCATCAGCAAGCTGTGCCGCCGACTCCTGGGGAAAATCCGCACTCCGGCCGAACCCTTCTGCCCCGCATCGGGCCCGGCCACCTCACGACAGTTCCTTCCGCCCCTGCCGCGGCAGCCCGAGTTCCGCTGCCGCCGCCGAGTTGCAGTACTCGCGCACCGCGCTGGTGCGTGCCACCACCCGGCCCCGGTGCACCACGATTCGGCTGTAGGCCAGGGAGAGCGCGCCGGACAAGTGGTCACCGCGTACGGCGAGCAGTTCGGCCGGGAAGCCCGCCTCCACGCGCACGTCCGGCAGACCGAGCGCCGCGCGGGCCGAGGCGGACACGGCGTCGTAGGCGTCCTCAGGGCGCAGGCCGTGGGCGGAGGCGAGCAGGTAGGCGGCCTCCAGCGGGTCGCCACGGCCGACGGGGTTGGAGACGTCGCGCAGGGCGCCGCTTCCGGCCGCGACCCGCACCCCGGCCGCCCGCAGCAGCCGCACCGGTGCCGTGCCCTGCCGGTCGGCGTTGCCGCAGCCGCCTTGGGGAAGGCACACGACCGTCACGCCGGCCGCCGCCAGCTGGTCGGCGACACGGGAGGCGGCTTCGCCGGGCAGGCGCGCGAGACCGGCGCACGGGCCGATCGCCACTCCCGGGCGCAGGCCACCCGCCATGGCCGCGAGCCGGGCCAGCCGGGCTGGGTCGGCGGCGTCCGTGTGCAGGTCGACGGGACAGCCGTGCTCGGAGGCCACCTCCAGGACCGCCTCCACATAGCCGGTGGGGTCCGGGTCCAGGTCCGGGCAGCCGCCCACCACGGAGGCGCCCATCTTCAGCGCGTCCCGCAGCATCGCGAGCCCGTCGGCCCCGGCCGCCCCGGTCAGCAGCCGGGGCATCGCCACCGTCGTCAGCTCCGCGAGCCCCCGCAGTGAACGCCGGGCCTGCAGGACCGCCCCCAGTGCACCCAGCCCCTGGACGTCGCCCACGCGTACGTGCGCGCGTACCGCCGTCGCCCCGTGGCCGAGCTGCAGCAGGGCGGCCTCCGTGGCCCGGCGCTGGACGTCCTCGGGCGCGTACGACACCGGCCCGGGGTGTTCGGCGGATAGCGCGGTGTCACCGTGGCCGTGCGGTTCGGCCGGGGCCGGGAGGAGCAGGTAGCCGCTCAGGTCCAAGCGCGGGGACGCCGTCCGGGAGCGGCGGGGCGCGAGACTGCCTGCCGTGCCCACCGCCTCGATGCGACCGCCGCTCAGCCGCACGTCCACGGTCCGTCCGTCGGTGAGCCGCGCCCCGCACAGCAGCAGGGCGGCCGGTTCGGGCGATCCGGAGGAGCCCGACGAGTTCGGTGGCTGGTGGGGCTGCGGCTGGCTGTCGGGCATCGCGCTCCAGGGTCGGGGCCGGGGGCTCGGGGCGGGACGGCGTGAGGGCTCGGAGGCCGGAACCCCAAGATCACGCAGAGTGAGTCGAGCCTAGGGTGGCGCGCCGCCGGGGTCGCGCAGGAGCGCAATAGTCGTACCGGTGTGGTCCACCCTTGGCAGTACACCGGCCGCCCACGCGTGTGGCGCACACCGCTTTCGGTGACCGCCTTCCGTCGTCGCTCTCGGTGACGGAAGGCCGTCGCCGGGGTCTCCGCGAATGCGGCGTTCGTCACGTTCGTGTCGTGCCGTGGCCGGCCCGCGGGGGTGACTCTGCGTGTGCGAAGACGTGAAGGGGTCGGCTCGCTCCACGCGTGCGTACGCGTGCCGTGGCCGCCACCGGTGCCTCGCCGCGGTAGCCCCACGCGCGCGTGCCGTCGTCGGCGCCGTCACCCGCTCGGCCCGTCGCCACCGGTGTCCGCACCCGGTGCTCGCCGGGCCCAGGGGGCGGTGGAGAGGCCTGGGAACCGGGGCACGGGGGGCGGCCCGATACGGATTTGGGTGAACGGCGGCGGACCGTGTAATGTCTTCATCGCTCGCCCCAATAGCTCAGTCGGCAGAGCGTCTCCATGGTAAGGAGAAGGTCAACGGTTCGATTCCGTTTTGGGGCTCTGGTGTGTGAGGTACCCGTCGAAAGACGGGGCCCGATCGCATCACAGCGGTGTAGCTCAGTCGGTAGAGCAAGCGGCTCATAATCGCTGTGTCACCGGTTCAAGTCCGGTCACCGCTACTGACAGTAGCCGATTGCGGGGTCGGTCCTTCGATCGGCTACTCTTTCTTGCGTTGAATTAGTCCATCCGTTCGTCTTAGGAGCACTCACGTGGCTGCCACCGACGTCCGCCCAAAGATCACGCTGGCCTGCGTGGAGTGCAAGGAGCGGAACTACATCACCAAGAAGAACCGGCGTAACAACCCGGATCGACTTGAGATGAAGAAGCACTGCCCGCGTTGCAATGCGCACACCGCGCACCGCGAAACGCGATAAATAGGCTCGTTCGTGAGGCCGTCCCCTTCGTGGGGGCGGCCTCACGGCGTTTTCGCCCCGCTCGGCGACCCGGCCGTGTGCCGGTCCGCGATCACCCGCTCCACGTGCCGCCCTGCCCGGTGCGCGTTCCCCGGGTGGTTTCCGGCTAGTTTGGGGCCCTTCACAGCAGATACCAGGAGGTGCCGGGCCATGGCGCTCGACCAGTCCTTCGTGGGACGGACCTACCCGCCCACCGCGCCCTATGAGGTGGGCCGGGAGAAGATCCGCGAGTTCGCCGAGGCGGTGGGAGAGGCCAACCCGGTGTACACGGACCCCGAGGCCGCGAAGTCGTTCGGTCACTCCGATGTGATCGCCCCGCCCACCTTCGTGTTCTCCATCACCTTCCGCGCCGCGGGCCAGGTCGTCCAGGACCCGCAACTCGGACTGGACTACAACCGCGTGGTCCACGGGGACCAGAAGTTCGCGTACAGCCGTCCGGTCCGGGCCGGCGACCGGCTCACGGTCACCTCGACCATCGAGGCGGTCAAGTCCCTCGCGGGCAACGACATCCTCGACGTGCGCGGCGAGGTGCACGACGAGGCGGGCGAGCACGTCGTGACCGCCTGGACGAAGCTCGTGGCCCGCGCGGCCGAGGAGGCGTGAGGACCTGATGGCGGCGAAGATCGCGTACGACGACGTCGAGGTCGGCACCGAACTGCCGGCGCAGACCTTTCCCGTGACCCGTGCCACGCTCGTGCGTTATGCGGGCGCCTCGGGGGACTTCAACCCGATCCACTGGAACGAGAAGTTCGCCAAGGAGGTCGGCCTCCCCGACGTCATCGCGCACGGCATGTTCACCATGGCCGAGGCGATCCGGGTGGTCACCGACTGGCTCGGCGACCCCGGTGCGGTCGTGGAGTACGGCGTCCGCTTCACCAAGCCCGTCGTCGTGCCGAACGACGACCGGGGCGCCCTGATCGAGGTCAGCGGCAAGGTGGCGGCCAAGCTGGACGACAACACCGTGCGGGTGGACCTCACGGCGATGAGCGCCGGCCAGAAGGTGCTGGGCATGTCCCGGGCGACCGTCCGGCTGGCCTGACGGCAGTCCTGCGCCGGGCAAGTCGGCGTACCCGCGGAAGTAAGGGGCGCTCTCCAGGGCGAGGCGCCCCTCACGCATGGGCGAGAGGTCCGGGGCGTAAGGGGCGTTCTCCGAGGCGAGGCGCCCCTTACACATGGGCGACAGGCCCGGGCGAGGGCTCTTGAGCGTGTGGGCGAGGCACCTCGTGCGCATGCCATACCCCCATCCTCACCCTTGCTAAGTTAGTGATTGAGCACTAACTTAGGTGCATGCCCAGAATGAGCGCCGAGGAGCGGCGCGAGAGCGTCGTCCGCGCTGCGACCGCCGAGTTCGCGCGCGGCGGCTTCCACGGCACCTCCACCGAGGCGATCGCCAGACGTGTCGGGGTGTCGCAGCCGTATCTCTTCCGGCTCTTCCCGGGCAAGAAGGCGATCTTCCTCGCGGCGGCCGAACGCTGCGTGGAGGACACCATCCGGACCTTCGAGGAGGCCGCCGAGGGGCTGCGGGGGGAAGAGGCCCTGCATGCCATGGCCAACGCGTACACCAAGGTCATCGCGGAGCGGCCCGAGCGGCTGATGATGCAGATGCAGATGTACGTCGCCGTGGCGGCCGCCGAGCAGGAGGGCGACCGCGAGTTCGGCGAGAGTGTCCGAGCCGGCTGGATGCGGCTGTGGGAGACCGTGCGTCAGGCGCTCGGCGCGGACGTCAACGAGACGACCGTCTTCCTGGCGTACGGAATGCTGATCAACTGCCTGGTGGCCATGGGGTTCCCGCCCGGGCATCGGGTGTGGGAAGGGCTCTATCCGTCGGCGCGGCTGAAGGGCCGCCTGGAGAAGTAGCGCGGGGCGGTGGAGGCTGCGCGGAGCCGGCAGTGGGGGCGACGCGGCCTTTTCACGGCCAGGAAAGTTAGTCATCGATAACTAACTAGATCTCACTCTCTGGGGGAGAGATGTCGGAACAGACCGCACAGGACGGCGCACGACGGCGCGGGGGAGCCGTGTGGGCCCTGGTCATCACCAGCGTCGCCGGATTCATGGCGGCCCTGGACAACCTCGTCGTCACGACCGCCCTGCCCTCCATCCGCAAGGACCTCGGGGGCGCGCTGGACGACCTGGAGTGGACCGTGAGCGCCTACACGCTCACGTTCGCCGTCCTGCTGATGTTCGGCGCCGCGCTCGGCGACCGCTTCGGCCGTCGCCGGCTCTTCATCGCCGGCCTCGTCGTCTTCACCGGCGCGTCCGCCGCCGCGGCCATGGCGCCGGGCATCGGCTCGCTGATCGCCGCCCGCGCGGTCCAGGGTGTGGGCGCGGCGGTGATGATGCCGCTCACGCTCACCCTGCTGACAGCGGCCGTGCCCGCCGCCCGACGCGGAACCGTGTACGGCATCTGGGGCGCCGTCAACGGGCTCGCCGTCGCCTCCGGACCGCTCATCGGCGGCAGCCTCACCGAGCATGTCTCCTGGCACTGGATCTTCTGGCTGAACGTCCCGCTCGGCCTGGCCGTGCTGCCGCTCGCGCGCCTGCGGCTGGCGGAGTCCTACGGCACCGGCGCCCGGCTCGACATCCCCGGCACGCTGCTCGCCAGCGGCGGCCTCTTCGGGATCGTGTACGGCCTGGTCCGCGGACCCGCGGACGGCTGGACCGACTCCGTGGTGCTCACCGCGCTGTTCGCCGGGGCGGCCCTGCTGGTGGGCTTCGTCCTCTACAGCTCCCGCGCGGCCGCCCCGATGCTGCCGATGCGGCTGTTCCGCTCCCGCGCCTTCGCCGGGATCAACGCGGCCAGCCTGCTGATGTTCGTCGGGATGTTCGGCTCCATATTCCTGCTCAGCCAGTACATGCAGGGCGTCCTCGGCTACTCGCCCACCGAGGCGGGCCTCAGGATGCTGCCGTGGACCGGAATGCCGATGCTCGTCGCGCCGGTGGCGGGAATCCTGTCCGACCGCATCGGGGGGCGGCCGGTCGTCGCCGCGGGCCTGTTCCTGCAGGCCGCCGGGCTCGGCTACATGGCGTTCGTGGCCACCGCCGACGCCTCCTACGCCGCCCAGCTGCCCGCCCTGATCATCAACGGCATCGGCATGGCGCTGTACTTCGCCCCGGCGGCCAACCTGGTGATGTCCAGCGTGCGTCCGCAGGAGCAGGGCATCGCCTCCGGCGCCAACAACGCGCTGCGCGAGGTGGGCGGTGCGCTCGGCATCGCGGTCATGTCGTCGATCTTCTCCGCGCAGGGTGGCTACGAGAGTGCGCGGAGCTTCGTGGACGGCCTGCGGCCCGCGCTGGTCACCGGTTCCGCGGTGGTCGCCGCCGCCGCGGTCGCGGCTCTGCTGATCCCGGGCCGCCGCGACTGCGCCGGCCGGCTCACCCCGACGGCCGAGGAGAGCCCGGCCCAGGTCCTCCAGACCACCACCGGCTGACCGGGCCACCACCTACTGGTCAGGCCCCCACAGGCACCGACCAGGCGACCGCTCACCGACGACGCCGTCATGCCCACCGGCCAGGCGGCCACCCGCTCGCCCGCGGATCTCCGGACGGCGTTGCCCGGCAGGGCCTTCACGCGCGCGTGGACCTCACAACGGGGCCCACGCGCGCGTGCCGGTGCGACGGGGTGTCCTGTCGCTGGGCAGCGGTCCGGTGGGGCAGCGGTCCGGTGGGGCAGCGGTCCGGTGGGGCAGCGGTCCGGTGGGGCAGCGGTCCGGTGGGGCAGCGGTCCGGTGGTGCCGTCCCAGTAGTACCTCACGGCGGCCGGTGACGGGACTTCGTACGCGTACGCCCGCCCTTCGCCGCAGAGCCGCCCATCCTTCGCGGCAGCGCGTGGCCGCCCCTCGCCGCAGACGCGGGCGTGCGGCCACGCGCCCACGCGGGCGTGCCGTGCCGTCGGAGGCGTCTCGTAGTCTTGGGCGCGTGCAGGTACTCCACGACGCCCCCCTTGCCCCGCTGACCACCTTCCGGCTGGGCGGCCCCGCGACGCGGCTGGTCACCGCGGTCACCGACGCCGAGGTGATCGCCGCCGTCCGCGAGGCCGACGACACCGGCACCCCGCTGCTGGTCATCGGCGGTGGCTCGAACCTGGTCATCGGCGACAAGGGCTTCGACGGCACCGCCGTGCGCATCGCCACGCGCGGTGTCGAGCTGCGCGGTACGACGCTGGAGCTGGCCGCCGGCGAGGTGTGGACGGACGCCGTCGCCCGCACGGTCGAGGCCGGGCTCGCCGGGGTCGAATGCCTGGCCGGCATCCCGGGGTCGGCGGGCGCCACGCCGATCCAGAACGTGGGTGCCTACGGCCAGGAGGTCTCCGCCACGATCAGCGAGGTGATCGCGTACGACCGCCGGGCCGGCGAGACCGTCACGCTGACGAACGAGGAGTGCGCCTTCTCGTACCGCCACAGCCGCTTCAAGGCCGACCCGGAGCGCTATGTCGTGCTGCGCGTCCGGTTCGAATTGGAGGACGCGGGCGGGCAGTCCGCGCCGGTCAAGTACGCGGAGGCGGCCCGGGCCCTCGGCGTGGAACCGGGCGACCGGGTGCCGCTCGCCGACGCCCGCGAGACCGTGCTGAAGCTGCGGGCCGGCAAGGGCATGGTCCTCGACCCCGAGGACCACGACACCTGGTCGGCCGGGTCCTTCTTCACCAACCCGATCCTCACCGACGAGCAGTTCGCCGCGTTCCACGCGCGCGTGCGTGAGCGGCTGGGGGAGGGCGTCGAGCCGCCCGCGTACCCGGCGGGGGAGGGCCGCAGGAAGACCTCCGCGGCGTGGCTGATCGACAAGGCGGGCTTCAGCAAGGGCTACGGCACCGGGCCCGCCCGCATCTCCACCAAGCACACCCTGGCCCTCACCAACCGGGGCGAGGCCACCACCGAAGACCTGCTGGCCCTGGCCCGTGAGGTGGTCGCGGGAGTCCGGGAGGCCTTCGGCGTCACCCTGGTCAACGAGCCGGTGACGGTCGGCGTCAGCCTGTAGCCGGACCGGACCGGATCGGTCCGGCTCGGCATGGCGGAGACCCCCTGGATCGGCAGGCGGGGGCCGGAACCGATGGACGGCTCCCGTGTCCCGGACCGGGTCGACGGTTCCCGTGCCCCGGACCGCGCCGCAGGCTGCGGAGGGTCGTCCGCTTCCAGTCCTGTCCGTCCCGCGACCGCTTCAGGCGGCCGGGCGGGCGAGCCATTCGTCCACGCCGGCCAGCAGCCGTGCCCTGACGTCCTCGGGTGCGGCGGAAGCCCGTACCGACTGCCGGGCCAGCTCCGCGAGTTCGGCGTCGGTGAAGCCGTGGGCGTGGCGGGCGATCTCGTACTGCGCGGCCAGCCGGGAGCCGAACAGCAGCGGGTCGTCGGCGCCGAGGGCCATCGGGACCCCCGCCTCGAACAGCGTGCGCAGCGGGACGTCCTCCGGCTTCTCGTAGACGCCGAGCGCCACGTTGGAGGCGGGGCACACCTCGCACGTCACGCCCCGGTCGGCCAGCCGCTTCAGCAGCCCCGGGTCCTCGGCCGCGCGCACCCCGTGCCCGATCCGGGAGGCGTGCAGATCGTCCAGGCAGTCGCGCACCGAGGCAGGGCCGGTCAGCTCGCCGCCGTGCGGGGCCGACAGCAGACCGCCCTCGCGCGCGATGTGGAAGGCCCGGTCGAAGTCCCGCGCCATGCCGCGCCGCTCGTCGTTGGACAGCCCGAAGCCGACCACGCCCCGGTCCGCGTACCGCACGGCCAGGCGGGCCAGGGTGCGCGCGTCCAGCGGGTGCTTCATGCGGTTGGCGGCCACCAGGACGCGCATGCCGAGGCCGGTCTCCCGGGACGTCGTCTCCACCGCGTCGAGGATGATCTCCAGCGCCGGGATCAGGCCGCCCAGCCGGGGCGCGTACGACGTCGGGTCCACCTGGATCTCCAGCCAGCCCGAGCCGTCCTTCACGTCCTCCTCGGCGGCCTCCCGGACCAGCCGCCGGATGTCCTCGGGCTCGCGCAGACAGGAGCGCGCCGCGTCGTACAGCCGCTGGAAGCGGAACCAACCCCGCTCGTCCGTGGCCCGCAGGCTGGGGGGTTCCCCGCTGGTCAGCGCCTCCGTCAGCGCGTCGGGCAGCGGTACCCCGTGCTTGTCGGCCAGTTCCAGGACGGTCCCCGGCCGCATCGAGCCGGTGAAGTGCAGATGCAGATGGGCTTTCGGCAGCTCGGTCAGATCACGTACACGCTCCATTCCAGGATCCTGCCGCACGGACCCGCCCTCCCGGTAGCCGTTTCCCCCTTGGTGGTCTTGCTCGCACACAGAAGCGGGCCGCCTCCCCGGAGGGAAACGGCCCGCACGCGCGCGTGGGAGGTGGGAAGGCCTCAGTCCCGCGCTTCCGCCAGCAGCTTCTGCATCCGGCTGACGCCCTCGCTGAGGTCCTCGTCGCCGAGCGCGTACGACAGCCGCAGGTACCCCGGCGTGCCGAAGGCCTCGCCCGGGACGACCGCGACCTCGGCCTCCTCCAGGATCAGCGCGGCCAGCTCGACGGTGTCCTGCGGGCGCTTGCCGCGGATCTCCTTGCCGAGCAGCGCCTTGACCGACGGGTAGGCGTAGAAGGCGCCCTCGGGCTCCGGGCAGAACACGCCGTCGATCTCGTTGAGCATCCGCACGATCGTCCTGCGGCGGCGGTCGAAGGCCTCACGCATCGTCGCCACGGCGTCCAGGCCGCCGGAGACGGCGGCGAGGGCGGCCGCCTGGGCCACGTTGGAGACGTTCGAGGTGGCGTGCGACTGGAGGTTGGTCGCGGCCTTGACCACGTCCTTCGGGCCGATGACCCAGCCCACGCGCCAGCCGGTCATGGCGTACGTCTTCGCCACACCGTTGACCACGATGCACTTGTCGCGCAGCTCGGGAAGGAGCGACGGCAGGGACACGGAGACGGCGTCGCCGTAGACCAGGTGCTCGTAGATCTCGTCGGTCAGCACCCACAGACCGTGCTCGAGGGCCCAGCGGCCGATCGCCTCGGTCTCGGCCTCGCTGTAGACGGCGCCGGTCGGGTTGGACGGGGAGACGAAGAGGACGACCTTGGTCTTCTCGGTGCGTGCAGCCTCCAGCTGCTCGACGGAGACGCGGTAGCCGCTCGTCTCGTCGGCGACGACCTCCACCGGGACACCGCCGGCGAGACGGATCGACTCCGGGTACGTCGTCCAGTACGGCGCCGGGACGATGACCTCGTCGCCCGGGTCGAGGATCGCGGCGAACGCCTCGTAGATGGCCTGCTTGCCGCCGTTGGTGACGAGGATCTGCGAGACGTCGGGCTCCCACCCGGAGTCGCGCAGCGTCTTCGCGGCGATCGCCGACTTCAGCTCCGGAAGGCCGCCGGCCGGGGTGTAGCGGTGGTACTTCGGGTTCTTGCAGGCCTCGACGGCCGCCTCGACGATGTAGTCCGGGGTCGGGAAGTCGGGCTCACCGGCGCCGAAGCCGATCACCGGACGTCCGGCGGCCTTCAGGGCCTTGGCCTTGGCGTCCACGGCGAGGGTGGCGGACTCGGAGATCGCGCCGACTCGGGCGGAGACCCGGCGCTCGGTGGGAGGGGTTGCAGGGCTCATGAGGCCCATCGTTCCAGACCGCAAACGACCCCGGTACACGGGTTTCACAGACTGAACAGCAAGGGGTCGAGGCGTGAACTGGGATTCGAATCCGGCCGCCGGCCAGGACGATCTTCGGCCGGACCGCTTCGGACGGGCGCATTCTGTTCGACGGCGGGCCGTCGACCACGTACACTCACACCTCGTTGGCCTCCGGCAGCCGCCGCCGTAACCGGTGCACACCGAGCACCCGGTCGGATGCGGTACGTTGGTGGACACACAAAGGGTCGTAGCTCAATTGGTAGAGCACCGGTCTCCAAAACCGGCGGTTGGGGGTTCAAGTCCCTCCGGCCCTGCTACACACACCGCCAGGATGTGTGCGCATGTACGTACAGCATTGCACCGCCGTGCGGCTCAGAAACCGGGCGCGGCACGGCCACGACCCGGGATCAGGTGAGGACTATGACGGACGCCGTGGGCTCCATCGACACGCCTGATGCTCAGGACGAGTTGCCCGAGTCGAGGAAGACTCGCAAGGGCGGCAAGCGCGCGAAGAAGGGCCCGCTCAAGCGTCTGGCCACCTTCTACCGCCAGATCGTCGCGGAACTCCGCAAGGTCGTCTGGCCGTCGCGCAATCAGCTGACGTCGTACACCACCGTGGTGATCTTCTTCGTCGCCATCATGATCGCACTGGTGACCGTGATTGACTATGGGCTCAACCACGCGGCCAAGTACGTCTTCGGCTGAGTCCAGAGCGAAGGGCGCCGTGGTACCGGCGCCCCTTTTCGCATGTTCCACCCCTATGTATCCAGGAAGAAGCAGCCATCGTGTCTGACCCGAACCTGAACGACGCCACCGAGCCTCGCGAAAATGCCGCCGAGACGGTGGACGACGAGCTCGACATCGTCGAGGGCGCGGACGAGCAGGACGAGTTCGAGGCTGCCGAGGCCGAGGCGGGCGAGCCGGCCGAAGTGGCCGCTGTGCACGTCGAGGACGAGGAAGACGACGCCGAGGAGGGCGACGCGGAAGCGGTCGCCGCCGAGGACACCGAGGACGCGGGAGCCGCCGACGCGGCCGCGGCCGAGGGCACCGAAGACGCCGAAGCGGAAGCCGCCGAGGAGGAGCCGGCCGAGCCGGTCGACCCGGTCCAGGCCCTGCGCGAGGAACTGCGCACCCTGCCCGGCGAGTGGTACGTCATCCACACCTACGCCGGTTACGAGAACCGCGTGAAGACCAACCTGGAGCAGCGCGCCGTCTCGCTGAACGTCGAGGACTACATCTTCCAGGCCGAGGTGCCGCAGGAAGAGGTCGTCCAGATCAAGAACGGCGACCGCAAGACGATCAAGCAGAACAAGCTGCCGGGTTACGTCCTGGTCCGCATGGACCTGACGAACGAGTCCTGGGGCGTCGTCCGCAACACCCCCGGCGTCACCGGCTTCGTCGGCAACGCCTACGACCCGTACCCGCTGACCCTGGACGAGATCGTCAAGATGCTCGCCCCGGAGGCCGAGGAGAAGGCCGCCCGCGAGGCCGCCGAGGCCGAGGGCAAGCCCGCTCCGCAGCGCAAGGTCGAGGTCCAGGTGCTGGACTTCGAGGTCGGCGACTCGGTCACCGTCACCGACGGCCCGTTCGCCACGCTGCAGGCGACCATCAACGAGATCAACGCCGACTCGAAGAAGGTCAAGGGCCTGGTGGAGATCTTCGGCCGGGAGACGCCGGTCGAGCTGTCCTTCGACCAGATCCAGAAGAACTGAGCACACACCCCGAGAGCGCCCCGCCGGTGAGCACCGGTCCGGGGCGCTCTCGCCGTGTCCGGCCCGCCGTCCTCGGTGCCGTGGCCGCCCTGGCGCTGCTGGTGCCGGTGTACGCCGCCTTCGTCCCGGCCGCCTTCCTGCGGACCGAGGCGCGGGGAGCGGAGCCGGCCGAGGCCACCTTCCACGACGGGGTGTGCTTCCTCGGCGGCTGCCGAGTGACCTTTTCCGAGGCGGGCGAGGATCTGACGGCCGGCCTGCCGTTCGGCACGCGCGCGCGTGGCCGTGCGGAAGGGGACACCGGGGACGTGCTCCACGTGCCCGGTGAGCCGGACCGGGTCGCGCTCGCCGACGACAGCGGCCGCGGGAGCGTCGCCGCGCTCCTCGCCGTGCCGGCCGGCGCGACCGTGCTCGCGGTGTCGGCGGGAGCCGTGCTCCTGCTGCGCGAGCGGCGGTCCGAACGACCTGCGCGGGCTGCCTGACCAGGGCGATTTCCTGTCTGGATGAGACACCGGCTATCGTGGTGCGGTATGCCATCTATGTGATCTTGCCCCGATGGGCGCAGGTCCAGGACATGGATGGTAATCAACCTCTCAGCAAGGACCCGGAGAGAGCATGCCTCCCAAGAAGAAGAAGGTCACGGGGCTTATCAAGCTCCAGATCCAGGCCGGTGCGGCCAACCCGGCTCCGCCGGTCGGCCCCGCGCTGGGCCAGCACGGCGTCAACATCATGGAGTTCTGCAAGGCCTACAACGCCGCGACCGAGTCGCAGCGTGGCTGGGTCATCCCGGTGGAGATCACGGTCTACGAGGACCGTTCCTTCACCTTCGTGACCAAGACGCCGCCGGCCGCGAAGATGATCCTCAAGGCCGCGGGCATCGAGAAGGGCTCCGGCGAGCCGCACAAGACCAAGGTCGCCAGGATCACCGAGGCGCAGGTCCGCGAGATCGCCACCACCAAGATGCCCGACCTCAACGCGAACGACCTGGACGCGGCCGCGAAGATCATCGCCGGCACCGCGCGCTCCATGGGCGTCACGGTCGAGGGCTGACGTCACCCCCCAGCAGTCGATGCGGCCGTAGCCGGTCGCACGTGGCAGGGCCCGCTCGGCCCGTACCACGACTCCTTTCAGAACACACAGGAGCAGTTGTGAGCAAGCGCAGCAAGGCTCTCCGCGCTGCGGACGCCAAGATCGACCGGGAGAAGCTGTACGCCCCGCTCGAGGCGGTCCGTCTCGCCAAGGAGACCTCCACCACCAAGTTCGACGGCACCGTCGAGGTCGCCTTCCGCCTGGGTGTCGACCCGCGCAAGGCCGACCAGATGGTCCGTGGCACCGTGAACCTTCCGCACGGCACCGGCAAGACCGCCCGGGTCCTGGTCTTCGCGACCGGTGACCGTGCTGCGGCCGCGGAGGCCGCGGGCGCCGACATCGTCGGCTCCGACGAACTGATCGACGAGGTCGCGAAGGGCCGTCTGGACTTCGACGCCGTCGTCGCCACCCCGGACCTCATGGGCAAGGTCGGCCGCCTCGGCCGCGTCCTCGGCCCGCGTGGTCTGATGCCGAACCCGAAGACCGGCACCGTCACCCCCGACGTCGCCAAGGCCGTCACCGAGATCAAGGGCGGCAAGATCGAGTTCCGCGTCGACAAGCACTCGAACCTGCACTTCATCATCGGCAAGGCGTCCTTCGACGACTCGCAGCTGGTGGAGAACTACGGCGCCGCGCTGGAGGAGATCCTCCGCCTGAAGCCGTCCGCCGCCAAGGGCCGGTACATCAAGAAGGCCGCCATCAGCACCACGATCGGCCCCGGCATCCCGGTCGACCCCAACCGCACCCGCAACCTCCTCGTCGAGGAGGACCCGGCCGCCGTCTGAGCCTCCCGCTCACCCCGGTAGCCGCGTCGGGTACGCGCAACTGGAGGACGGGCCCTGCAACCTTCGAGGTGCAGGGCCCGTCCTTTCTTTGTGCGACTTGTCGTACCACTGTCAGTGGCCTGGGTTACGGTGCTGGCACGGGACTCGTATAGGGGTGGGACTGGATGAAGAGCACGACCGTGCGCGGAATGGGCCTGTCGATCGCGGTGGCCGCCGCACTGACCGGCGTGGCGGCCTGCGGTTCCACGGACGCAGGCAAGGACGGCAAGGCGGCCGGCGGGGGCGCGGTGCACGTCAGCCCCATCGCCGCCCTGCGATCCGTCGAGAAGTCCACGGACAAGGCCGACTCGGCCAAGGTGCGGTCCACCACCGCCATGGGCGACCTCATGGCGATGACGGCCAACGGCGCCCTCACCTGGCGTGACGGCCTCCAGGGCACCCTGACCATCACCTACACCGGCGGCAAGATGGCCGAGATGATGCGTCAGGCAGGCTCCACGTCGATGGAGGCCCGCTACCTGCCGGACGCCTACTACGCGCACATGAGCGACACCTACGCCGAGCACACCGGCGGCAAGCACTGGCTGAGGTACTCCTACGACGACCTCGCCAAGCTCGGCGGCGCCTCCGGCTCGTACATGAAGGACCAGCTGCAGAGCTCCACGCCGGACCAGTCCGTGCGGATGCTGCTGGCGTCGGGCGACGTCAAGAAGGTCGGCGAGGAGACCGTCTCCGGCGCCCACACCACGCACTACGCGGGCACGGTGAACGTCGCGGACCTCGCGGACAGGAGCAGCAACCTCAGCGCCGGCCAGCTGGCAGCCCTGAGGAAGCAGCTCGGCCAGGCGGGCGTCAGCACCGACACCGTCAACATCTGGATCAACGACGACAACCTGCTGGTCAAGAAGACCGAGAAGGCGAACACCGCCAACGGCACCATGACCAACACGACGTTCTACAGCGACTACGGCGTGAAGGTCAGCGCCCAGGCGCCGCCGGCCGGTGACACCAAGGACTTCGCGGACCTGCTCAAGTCCGGCGGAACCATGGGCGGCGGCACCCTCGGGGGCGGCACCGGCACCAGCTCCTGAGACCGGCGAAGCCGAAGGACCGGGGCGGCCCGTTCGGGCCGATTTGCTCGACGGCGCCCCGGTCCCGTACTCTCCAGAGGAAGCCAAAGACCGCTGGTCGTTGCCGTGCGCTCGTAAGAGGGTGCGGTGGCCGAAGGATCCGCTGAAAAGTGGGCGACCCGCGCAGGTGAATGTGGAAGTACTCCCGGACGGTACACGCTCTCGCGTGTGCGATCGGTCGAGTCCGCCCCGTGCGCCTGCGCCGGGGCGTTTCGTTTCCCCAGACCTCCTTCGGGTCCGCGCGGTCAGAATCACCCGGAAGGAGGCCGAGGCTCTATGGCGAGGCCCGACAAGGCTGCCGCAGTGGCCGAGTTGACGGAGCAGTTCCGCAACTCCAACGCTGCCGTGCTTACCGAGTACCGCGGTCTCACCGTGGCGCAGCTCAAGACGCTGCGCCGGTCGCTCGGTGAGAACGCCCAGTACGCCGTGGTGAAGAACACGCTGACCAAGATTGCGGCCAACGAGGCCGGGATCTCGACGCTGGACGACCTGTTCAACGGTCCGACGGCTGTCGCCTTCGTCACCGGTGACCCGGTGGAGTCGGCGAAGGGTCTCCGTGACTTCGCCAAGGACAACCCGAATCTCGTCATCAAGGGCGGTGTCCTTGACGGCAAGGCGCTGTCCGCCGACGAGATCAAGAAGCTTGCGGACCTCGAGTCCCGCGAGGTTCTGCTCAGCAAGCTGGCCGGTGCCTTCAAGGCGAAGCAGTCCCAGGCTGCCTCCGTCTTCCAGGCGCTGCCGTCGAAGCTCGTCCGCACCGTGGACGCGCTCCGTGCCAAGCAGGCCGAGCAGGGCGGTGCCGAGTAATTCGGCTCGCTTTCTGATCCTGGCCGCATGACGCGGCGAGGGTCTCAGCGGGCCGACGTACGCCCGCCACACCCAGTACATCCGGCACCCGCCGATTGAGTGGAAGGACCGCCATCATGGCGAAGCTCACCCAGGACGAGCTGCTTGCCCAGTTCGAGGAGATGACCCTCATCGAGCTCTCCGAGTTCGTGAAGGCCTTCGAGGACAAGTTCGACGTCACCGCCGCCGCTGCCGCCCCGGTCGTCGTGGCCGGCGCCGGCGCCGGCGCCGGCGCCGCCGAGGCCGAGGAGGAGAAGGACGAGTTCGACGTCATCCTCACCGGCGCCGGCGACAAGAAGATCCAGGTCATCAAGGTCGTGCGTGAGCTGACCTCGCTGGGTCTGAAGGAGGCCAAGGACCTCGTCGACGGTGCCCCGAAGCCCGTCCTCGAGAAGGTCGCCAAGGACGCCGCCGAGAAGGCCGCCGAGTCCCTCAAGGGCGCCGGCGCCTCCGTCGAGGTCAAGTAAGACCGTCCGGGTTCTGCCGAACCCGACTGCACGCGGCCTGCGGCCCGTGTCGCGGTGAACCGCGCCTCGTAGGGCTGTAACGCGAACGCACCGAAGAGCGATCATCCATCCGGGTGGTCGCTCTTCGGCGTATCAGGAGGGCCGACCGCGGTTGCCTTGCACTCGCGACGGCGAGGGGTATGGTGATCTTCGTCGTGTCTCCTGCCAGTCTCGTTTGGACTGAGGGGCCTTGACGAACCGCACGCAGCGCGCAATTCTCAGGACGCGTCGTCACAAGGATCCGAATCCGAGGCATGGATCGACGACGAAGAGGGCAGTATCAACGTGCGTTGAGGGCAGCATGCCGAGGGCGTAGACAAGAGCGGTGAGCACAACGAGGGTCTCGAAAAACCCGCGCTGGACATCAGTGTGCCAAGTGGCTACACTGACCCTTTGCGCTGCCTGTTAGCTGTCCCCTGCCCGTCACCAGGGGTCTGCCCTCACTCGAGCACTGACGACAAAAGCTCCTTTGACCTGGGGTTTCTGTGTCGGTATACGAGGGAGGGGCCGGTACGCGCGTAGTGAGTCCGAGCCCTCGGAAGGACCCCCTCTTGGCCGCCTCGCGCAATGCCTCGACCGCGAATTCGAACTACGGCGCCAGCACCGCCCCGCTGCGCATCTCCTTTGCAAAGATCAAGGAGCCTCTCGAGGTTCCGAACCTGCTCGCGCTGCAGACCGAGAGCTTTGACTGGCTGCTCGGCAACACCGCCTGGCAGAGTCGGGTCGAGGAGGCTCTGGAGAACGGTCAGGACGTCCCCACCAAGTCCGGTCTGGAGGAGATCTTCGAGGAGATCTCCCCGATCGAGGACTTCTCCGGGTCGATGTCGCTGACGTTCCGGGACCACCGCTTCGAGCCGCCGAAGAACTCCATCGACGAGTGCAAGGAGCGCGACTTCACGTACGCAGCCCCGCTCTTCGTCACCGCCGAGTTCACCAACAACGAGACCGGTGAGATCAAGTCCCAGACGGTCTTCATGGGCGACTTCCCGCTCATGACGAACAAGGGCACCTTCGTCATCAACGGCACCGAGCGTGTCGTGGTGTCCCAGCTGGTCCGTTCCCCCGGTGTCTACTTCGACTCCTCCATCGACAAGACGTCCGACAAGGACATTTTCTCCGCCAAGATCATCCCGTCCCGGGGTGCCTGGCTGGAGATGGAGATCGACAAGCGCGACATGGTCGGTGTCCGCATCGACCGCAAGCGCAAGCAGTCGGTCACCGTACTGCTGAAGGCTCTCGGCTGGACGACCGAGCAGATCCTCGAGGAGTTCGGCGAGTACGAGTCGATGCGCGCCACCCTGGAGAAGGACCACACCCAGGGCCAGGACGACGCGCTGCTCGACATCTACCGCAAGCTGCGCCCGGGCGAGCCCCCCACGCGTGAGGCCGCCCAGACGCTTCTGGAGAACCTCTACTTCAACCCCAAGCGCTACGACCTCGCCAAGGTCGGCCGCTACAAGGTGAACAAGAAGCTCGGTGCGGACGAGCCCCTCGACGCCGGTGTGCTCACCACCGACGACGTCATCGCCACCATCAAGTACCTGGTCAAGCTGCACGCCGGCGAGACCGAGACGACCGGCGAGTCCGGCCGCTCGATCATCGTCGAGACCGACGACATCGACCACTTCGGCAACCGTCGTATCCGCAGCGTCGGCGAGCTGATCCAGAACCAGGTCCGTACGGGTCTCGCCCGTATGGAGCGCGTCGTGCGCGAGCGCATGACGACCCAGGACGTCGAGGCGATCACGCCGCAGACCCTGATCAACATCCGGCCGGTCGTCGCCTCCATCAAGGAGTTCTTCGGCACCAGCCAGCTGTCCCAGTTCATGGACCAGAACAACCCGCTGTCGGGTCTGACGCACAAGCGTCGCCTCAACGCGCTCGGCCCGGGTGGTCTCTCCCGTGAGCGGGCCGGCTTCGAGGTCCGAGACGTCCACCCGTCGCACTACGGCCGCATGTGCCCGATCGAGACGCCCGAAGGCCCGAACATCGGCCTGATCGGCTCGCTCGCCTCCTACGGCCGGGTCAACGCGTTCGGCTTCATCGAGACGCCGTACCGCAAGGTCGTCGACGGCCAGGTCACCGACGAGGTGGACTACCTGACCGCCGACGAGGAGGACCGCTTCGTCATCGCGCAGGCCAACGCGCCGCTCAACGACGAGATGCGGTTCGCCGAGGCCCGCGTGCTGGTCCGCCGCCGTGGCGGCGAGGTCGACTACGTCGGCCCCGAGGACGTGGACTACATGGACGTCTCGCCGCGCCAGATGGTGTCGGTCGCGACCGCCATGATCCCCTTCCTGGAGCACGACGACGCCAACCGCGCCCTCATGGGCGCGAACATGATGCGGCAGGCCGTGCCGCTGATCAAGTCCGAGGCTCCGCTCGTCGGCACCGGCATGGAGTACCGCTCCGCCGCCGACGCCGGCGACGTGGTCAAGGCCGAGAAGGACGGTGTGGTCCAGGAGGTCTCCGCGGACTACATCACCACCGCCAACGACGACGGCACGTACATCACGTACCGCCTGGCCAAGTTCTCCCGGTCCAACCAGGGCACCTCGGTCAACCAGAAGGTCATCGTCAACGAGGGCGACCGCCTGGTCGCGGGCCAGGTGCTCGCGGACGGTCCGGCCACCGAGAACGGCGAGATGGCCCTGGGCAAGAACCTGCTCGTGGCGTTCATGCCGTGGGAGGGTCACAACTACGAGGACGCGATCATCCTGTCGCAGCGCCTCGTGCAGGACGACGTCCTCTCCTCGATCCACATCGAGGAGCACGAGGTCGACGCCCGTGACACCAAGCTCGGCCCCGAGGAGATCACCCGGGACATCCCGAACGTCTCCGAGGAGGTCCTCGCCGACCTCGACGAGCGCGGCATCATCCGTATCGGTGCCGAGGTCGTCGCCGGCGACATCCTCGTCGGCAAGGTCACGCCCAAGGGTGAGACCGAGCTGACGCCGGAGGAGCGCCTGCTGCGCGCGATCTTCGGTGAGAAGGCCCGTGAGGTCCGTGACACCTCGCTGAAGGTGCCGCACGGCGAGATCGGCAAGGTCATCGGCGTCCGCGTCTTCGACCGCGAGGAGGGCGACGAGCTTCCCCCCGGTGTGAACCAGCTGGTGCGCGTGTACGTCGCGCAGAAGCGCAAGATCACCGACGGTGACAAGCTCGCCGGCCGGCACGGCAACAAGGGTGTCATCTCCAAGATCCTGCCCATCGAGGACATGCCGTTCCTCGAGGACGGCACCCCGGTCGACATCATCCTGAACCCGCTGGGTGTCCCGTCCCGAATGAACCCGGGACAGGTCCTGGAGATCCACCTCGGCTGGCTCGCCAGCCGCGGCTGGGACGTCTCCGGCCTCGCGGAGGACTGGGCCCAGCGCCTGCAGGTCATCGGCGCCGACCAGGTCGCCCCCGGCACCAACGTCGCCACCCCGGTGTTCGACGGTGCCCGCGAGGACGAGCTGGCGGGTCTGCTGCAGCACACCATCCCGAACCGGGACGGCGAGCGGATGGTGCAGCCGACCGGCAAGGCGAGGCTGTTCGACGGCCGCTCCGGTGAGCCGTTCCCGGACCCGATCTCCATCGGGTACATGTACATCCTCAAGCTGCACCACCTGGTCGACGACAAGCTGCACGCCCGTTCGACCGGTCCGTACTCGATGATCACCCAGCAGCCGCTGGGTGGTAAGGCCCAGTTCGGTGGCCAGCGGTTCGGTGAGATGGAGGTGTGGGCCCTCGAGGCCTACGGCGCCGCGTACGCCCTCCAGGAGCTGCTGACCATCAAGTCCGACGACGTCACCGGCCGCGTGAAGGTCTACGAGGCCATCGTCAAGGGCGAGAACATTCCCGAGCCCGGCATCCCCGAGTCCTTCAAGGTGCTCATCAAGGAGATGCAGTCGCTCTGCCTCAACGTGGAGGTGCTGTCCAGCGACGGCATGTCCATCGAGATGCGCGACACCGACGAGGACGTCTTCCGCGCTGCGGAGGAGCTCGGCATCGACCTGTCCCGGCGCGAGCCGAGCAGCGTCGAAGAGGTCTGACGGGAGTCCGGCGGGGCCCTCACCCACAGGGCCCCGCCGACCCCCAGGCCCCCGTTTCAGACCACAGACTTTCGACCCTGAGAGGGATTGACGCATAGTGCTCGACGTCAACTTCTTCGACGAGCTCCGGATCGGCCTGGCCACCGCTGACGACATCCGTCAGTGGAGCCACGGCGAGGTCAAGAAGCCCGAGACCATCAACTACCGCACCCTCAAGCCCGAGAAGGACGGACTCTTCTGCGAGAAGATCTTCGGTCCGACCCGGGACTGGGAGTGCTACTGCGGCAAGTACAAGCGTGTCCGCTTCAAGGGCATCATCTGTGAGCGCTGTGGCGTCGAGGTCACGCGCGCCAAGGTGCGCCGTGAGCGGATGGGCCACATCGAGCTCGCCGCGCCCGTCACCCACATCTGGTACTTCAAGGGTGTCCCCTCGCGCCTCGGCTACCTGCTGGACCTGGCGCCGAAGGACCTCGAGAAGGTCATCTACTTCGCGGCGTACATGATCACGTTCGTCGACGAGGAGCGCCGCACCCGCGACCTGCCCTCCCTGGAGGCGCACGTCTCCGTGGAGCGCCAGCAGATCGAGAACCGCCGCGACGCCGACCTCGAGGCCCGCGCCAAGAAGCTCGAGACCGACCTGGCCGAGCTCGAGGCCGAGGGTGCCAAGGCCGACGTGCGCCGCAAGGTGCGCGAGGGTGCCGAGCGTGAGATGAAGCAGCTGCGCGACCGTGCGCAGCGCGAGATCGACCGCCTCGACGAGGTGTGGAACCGGTTCAAGAACCTCAAGGTCCAGGACCTCGAGGGCGACGAGCTGCTCTACCGCGAGCTGCGCGACCGCTTCGGCACCTACTTCGACGGTTCGATGGGCGCCGCGGCGCTGCAGAAGCGCCTGGAGTCCTTCGACCTCGACGAGGAGGCCGAGCGCCTCCGCGAGATCATCCGCACCGGCAAGGGCCAGAAGAAGACCCGTGCGCTCAAGCGCCTGAAGGTCGTCTCCGCGTTCCTGCAGACGTCCAACAGCCCCAAGGGCATGGTCCTGGACTGCGTCCCGGTCATCCCGCCGGACCTGCGTCCGATGGTGCAGCTGGACGGTGGCCGCTTCGCGACCTCCGACCTGAACGACCTGTACCGCCGTGTGATCAACCGCAACAACCGCCTGAAGCGGCTTCTCGACCTCGGTGCGCCCGAGATCATCGTGAACAACGAGAAGCGCATGCTCCAGGAGGCCGTCGACGCGCTCTTCGACAACGGCCGTCGCGGCCGCCCGGTCACGGGCCCCGGCAACCGTCCGCTGAAGTCGCTGTCCGACATGCTCAAGGGCAAGCAGGGCCGCTTCCGTCAGAACCTGCTCGGCAAGCGAGTCGACTACTCGGCGCGTTCCGTCATCGTCGTCGGCCCGCAGCTGAAGCTGCACCAGTGCGGTCTGCCCAAGGCCATGGCGCTGGAGCTCTTCAAGCCGTTCGTGATGAAGCGCCTGGTCGACCTGAACCACGCGCAGAACATCAAGAGCGCCAAGCGCATGGTGGAGCGCGGCCGCACCGTCGTGTACGACGTCCTCGAAGAGGTCATCGCCGAGCACCCGGTGCTGCTGAACCGTGCTCCCACCCTGCACCGCCTCGGCATCCAGGCCTTCGAGCCGCAGCTGGTCGAGGGCAAGGCCATCCAGATCCACCCGCTCGTCTGCACCGCGTTCAACGCGGACTTCGACGGTGACCAGATGGCCGTGCACCTGCCGCTGTCCGCGGAGGCGCAGGCCGAGGCCCGCATCCTGATGCTGTCCTCGAACAACATCCTCAAGCCGGCCGACGGCCGCCCGGTGACGATGCCGACCCAGGACATGGTCCTCGGTCTGTTCTTCCTCACCACCGACGGCGAGCTGCGTGACACCAAGGGCGAGGGCCGCGCGTTCGGCTCCACGGCCGAGGCGATCATGGCGTTCGACGCCGGCGAGCTGGCCCTGCAGTCGCAGATCGACATCCGCTTCCCGGTGGGCACCATCCCACCGCGTGGCTGGATGCCGCCGGCCCGCGAGGAGGGCGAGCCCGAGTGGCAGCAGGGGGACTCGTTCCGCCTGCGCACCACCCTGGGCCGCGCGCTCTTCAACGAGCTGCTGCCCGAGGACTACCCGTTCGTCGACTACTCGGTGGGCAAGAAGCAGCTCTCCGAGATCGTCAACGACCTGGCCGAGCGCTACCCCAAGGTCATCGTGGCGGCGACGCTCGACAACCTGAAGGCCTCCGGCTTCTACTGGGCGACCCGTTCCGGCGTCACCGTGGCCATCTCCGACGTCGTCGTTCCCGAGGCGAAGAAGGAGATCGTCAAGGGCTACGAGGCGCAGGACGAGAAGGTCCAGAAGCAGTACGAGCGCGGTCTGATCACCAAGGAAGAGCGCACGCAGGAGCTCATCGCCATCTGGACCAAGGCGACCAACGAGGTCGCCGAGGCGATGAACGCGAACTTCCCCAAGACGAACCCCATCTTCATGATGGTTGACTCGGGTGCCCGAGGAAACATGATGCAGATGCGGCAGATCGCCGGTATGCGCGGTCTGGTGTCGAACGCGAAGAACGAGACCATCCCGCGTCCGATCAAGGCGTCCTTCCGTGAGGGCCTGTCCGTGCTGGAGTACTTCATCTCCACCCACGGTGCCCGTAAGGGTCTGGCGGACACCGCCCTGCGTACCGCCGACTCGGGTTACCTCACCCGTCGTCTGGTCGACGTCTCCCAGGACGTCATCATCCGCGAGGAGGACTGCGGCACCGACCGCGGCCTCAAGCTCAAGATCGCGGAGCGGGGCGCGGACGGTGTGCTGCGCAAGACCGAGGACGTCGAGACGTCCGTGTACGCGCGCTGCCTCGCCGAGGACATCGTGGTCGAGGGCCAGGTGCTGGCCCCGGCCGGCACCGACCTGGGCGACGTCCTCATCGAGGAGCTCGTCGGCCGCGGCGTCGAGGAGGTCAAGACCCGTTCGGTCCTGACCTGCGAGTCCGCCGTCGGTACCTGCGCGATGTGCTACGGCCGTTCGCTCGCCACCGGCAAGCTGGTCGACATCGGTGAGGCGGTCGGCATCATCGCCGCCCAGTCCATCGGTGAGCCCGGTACCCAGCTGACGATGCGTACCTTCCACACCGGTGGTGTGGCCGGTGACGACATCACCCAGGGTCTGCCCCGTGTCGTCGAGCTCTTCGAGGCCCGTACCCCGAAGGGTGTCGCCCCGATCTCCGAGGCCTCCGGCCGCGTGCGGATCGAGGAGACCGAGAAGACCAAGAAGATCGTCGTCACCCCGGACGACGGCAGCGACGAGACGGCGTACCCGATCTCCAAGCGTGCCAAGGTCCTGGTCCGCGACGGCGACCACGTCGAGGTGGGCCAGCAGCTCACCGTGGGTGCCACCAACCCGCACGACGTGCTGCGCATCCTGGGTCAGCGTGCCGTCCAGGTCCACCTGGTCGGCGAGGTCCAGAAGGTCTACAACTCGCAGGGTGTGTCGATCCACGACAAGCACATCGAGATCATCATCCGGCAGATGCTCCGCCGTGTGACGATCATCGAGTCCGGCGACGCCGAGCTGCTGCCCGGCGAGCTGGTCGAGCGCTCGAAGTTCGAGACCGAGAACCGTCGTGTGGTCCAGGAGGGCGGTCACCCGGCCTCCGGTCGTCCGCAGCTGATGGGTATCACCAAGGCCTCGCTGGCGACGGAGTCCTGGCTGTCGGCCGCCTCCTTCCAGGAGACGACCCGAGTCCTGACGGATGCGGCGATCAACGCCAAGTCCGACAGCCTCATCGGCCTCAAGGAGAACGTCATCATCGGTAAGCTCATCCCGGCCGGTACGGGCCTGTCCCGCTACCGCAACATCCGGGTCGAGCCGACCGAGGAGGCCAAGGCCGCGATGTACTCGGCCGTCGGCTACGACGACATCGACTACTCGCCGTTCGGCACCGGCTCCGGCCAGGCCGTTCCGCTGGAGGACTACGACTACGGTCCGTACAACCAGTAAGCGGGCAGCATGAGCCGAAGGGCGGCCACCCCCACGCGGGGGTGGCCGCCCTTCGGCGTTGCGCGGTGCGGCGCGCGGGCGCCGGCGCACCGCCCCGGCTCCGCGGGACACGTCATGCGCGGGCGTGGGCGCAGGCGCCGCGGGACACGTCACGAGCGGGCGCGGGCGCGGGCGCGGGCGCGGGCGCATGGCGCATGGCCGGCCGACGGTGTGCTGCGCGCGGTGCATGGCGCTGGCGACGGTGTGATACGTGACGCATGCGGGCCGGCGTACGGCCCCCGGCACCGGTCCGGCCGCGTGCGCGTGAGTGCCGCCGGTGGCCGGGACGCGTACGCGTGTGTGCCGTCGCACGGCCCTGGCGCCGGGTGCGGGGCAACGGGAGGCGCGGCGGGGCCGCCGTACGCCGTGAGGGCCCGCTGGGCGGCTTGACGGGGCCCGTGAGCCGCCCGGGGGAGGCCCTCCGGCCTCCCGTATCCATGATCGCCGAGGGGTGCCGCCGCGGTGGCGCGCCTGCCGTGGTAGGGGCGCGTCCCATTTGTTTTGACCGCAGCGAATGAGGTAGGTACGCTCAGACCTTGTGCCTGGGGTGTGCCCTGGCTCTCGTGCGTGCCTTCAACCGCATAGCGAGCCGTCACCGGCCACCGTAATCTGCGCCCTTCCTGCCTGGCGGCGGGGATCTGCGGGATTCGACACACCCGACCGCGTGGGTCGGCGAAGTTCCAGGTTAGCTTTACCTATCGGCACACAGAAACCGGAGAAGTAGTGCCTACGATCCAGCAGCTGGTCCGTAAGGGCCGGCAGGACAAGGTCGAGAAGAACAAGACGCCCGCACTCGAGGGTTCCCCTCAGCGTCGTGGCGTCTGCACGCGTGTGTTCACGACCACCCCGAAGAAGCCGAACTCGGCCCTGCGTAAGGTCGCGCGTGTGCGTCTGACCAGCGGGATCGAGGTCACCGCCTACATTCCGGGTGAGGGACACAACCTGCAGGAGCACTCCATCGTGCTCGTGCGCGGCGGCCGTGTGAAGGACCTGCCGGGTGTTCGCTACAAGATCATCCGTGGTTCGCTCGACACCCAGGGTGTCAAGAACCGCAAGCAGGCCCGCAGCCGCTACGGCGCCAAGAAGGAGAAGTAAGAATGCCTCGTAAGGGCCCCGCCCCGAAGCGCCCGGTCATCATCGACCCGGTCTACGGTTCTCCTCTGGTGACCTCCCTCATCAACAAGGTGCTGCTGAACGGCAAGCGTTCCACCGCCGAGCGCATCGTCTACGGTGCCATGGAGGGTCTGCGTGAGAAGACGGGCAACGACCCGATCATCACGCTGAAGCGCGCGCTGGAGAACATCAAGCCGACCCTCGAGGTCAAGTCCCGCCGTGTCGGTGGTGCGACGTACCAGGTTCCGATCGAGGTCAAGCCCGGTCGCGCCAACACGCTCGCGCTGCGCTGGCTGGTCGGTTACTCCCGCGCCCGTCGCGAGAAGACCATGACCGAGCGTCTGCTCAACGAGCTTCTCGACGCCTCCAACGGCCTGGGTGCCGCTGTGAAGAAGCGCGAGGACACGCACAAGATGGCCGAGTCCAACAAGGCCTTCGCGCACTACCGCTGGTAGTCGCTACCCACATCGAGACCGAGAGAAGACTGAAGCCTTATGGCTACCACTTCACTTGACCTGGCCAAGGTCCGCAACATTGGGATCATGGCCCATATCGACGCGGGCAAGACGACCACCACCGAGCGGATCCTGTTCTACACCGGTGTGTCTTACAAGATCGGTGAGGTCCACGACGGCGCTGCCACCATGGACTGGATGGAGCAGGAGCAGGAGCGTGGCATCACGATCACCTCTGCTGCCACCACCTGTCACTGGCCGCTGGAAGACGTCGACCACACCATCAACATCATCGACACCCCGGGACACGTCGACTTCACCGTCGAGGTGGAGCGTTCCCTGCGTGTGCTCGACGGTGCCGTGACGGTGTTCGACGGCGTCGCCGGCGTTGAGCCCCAGTCCGAGACGGTGTGGCGTCAGGCGGACCGCTACGGCGTCCCGCGCATCTGCTTCGTCAACAAGCTCGACCGGACCGGTGCCGAGTTCCACCGCTGCGTCGACATGATCAGCGACCGCCTGGGCGCGCAGCCGATCGTGATGCAGCTCCCGATCGGTGCCGAGGCCGACTTCAAGGGCGTCATCGACCTCGTGACGATGAAGGCCCTGGTCTGGTCCGCCGAGGCCACCAAGGGCGAGATGTACGACACCGTCGACATCCCGGACACGCACACCGAGGCTGCCGAGGAGTACCGCGGCAAGCTGCTCGAGGCCGTGGCCGAGAACGACGAAGAGATCATGGAGCTGTACCTGGAGGGCGAGGAGCCTTCCGTGGAGCAGCTGTACGCCGCGATCCGTCGTATCACCATCGCGTCCGGCAAGGGCACCGGCACCACCGTGACCCCGGTGTTCTGCGGTACCGCGTTCAAGAACAAGGGCGTCCAGCCCCTGCTCGACGCGGTCGTGCGCTACCTGCCTTCCCCCGTCGACATCGAGGCCATCGAGGGCCACGCGGTCAACGACCCGGAGGAGGTCGTCCGCCGCAAGCCGTCCGACGACGAGCCGCTGTCCGCGCTGGCGTTCAAGATCATGAGCGACCCGCACCTCGGCAAGCTCACCTTCGTCCGGGTCTACTCGGGCCGCCTGGAGTCCGGCACCGCGGTGCTGAACTCCGTCAAGGGCAAGAAGGAGCGCATCGGCAAGATCTACCGCATGCACGCCAACAAGCGTGAGGAGATCGAGTCGGTGGGCGCCGGCGACATCGTCGCCGTCATGGGCCTGAAGCAGACCACCACCGGTGAGACGCTGTCCGACGACAAGAACCCGGTCATCCTGGAGTCCATGGACTTCCCGGCGCCGGTCATCGAGGTCGCCATCGAGCCCAAGTCGAAGGGCGACCAGGAGAAGCTCGGCGTAGCGATCCAGCGTCTGGCCGAGGAGGACCCGTCCTTCCAGGTCCACTCCGACGAGGAGACCGGCCAGACCATCATCGGCGGTATGGGCGAGCTGCACCTCGAGGTGCTGGTCGACCGTATGCGCCGTGAGTTCCGGGTCGAGGCCAACGTCGGCAAGCCCCAGGTCGCGTACCGTGAGACGATCCGCAAGGCCGTCGAGCGCGTGGACTACACCCACAAGAAGCAGACCGGTGGTACCGGTCAGTTCGCCAAGGTGCAGATCGCGATCGAGCCGATCGAGGGTGGCGACACCTCGTACGAGTTCGTGAACAAGGTGACCGGTGGTCGTATCCCGAAGGAGTACATCCCTTCGGTCGACGCCGGTGCGCAGGAGGCCATGCAGTTCGGCATCCTCGCCGGTTACGAGATGACCGGTGTCCGCGTGACGCTGCTCGACGGTGCCTACCACGAGGTCGACTCCTCCGAGCTGGCGTTCAAGATCGCCGGGTCGCAGGCCTTCAAGGAGGCCGCGCGCAAGGCTTCGCCCGTGCTCATGGAGCCCATGATGTCCGTCGAGGTCACCACCCCCGAGGACTACATGGGTGAGGTCATCGGCGACATCAACTCCCGCCGTGGTCAGATCCAGGCCATGGAGGAGCGGGCTGGTGCCCGCGTCGTGAAGGGCCTCGTGCCCCTGTCGGAGATGTTCGGCTACGTCGGCGACCTCCGTAGCAAGACGTCGGGTCGCGCAAGCTACTCGATGCAGTTCGACTCCTACGCCGAGGTTCCGCGGAACGTCGCCGAGGAGATCATCGCGAAGGCCAAGGGCGAGTAACGCACCGCGTTCACACGCCGTAGGCTTGACTCCGGAGCCTCCAGGGGCATTCCCTCGCAAACGCGGACGGAATGCCCCCGGGTTCCGGGCCATTACAGCAAAGATCACCTGGCGCCGATGAAGTAAGGCGTACAGAACCACTCCACAGGAGGACCCCAGTGGCGAAGGCGAAGTTCGAGCGGACTAAGCCGCACGTCAACATCGGCACCATCGGTCACATCGACCACGGTAAGACGACCCTCACGGCCGCCATTACCAAGGTGCTGCACGACGCGTACCCGGACCTGAACGAGGCCACCCCGTTCGACAACATCGACAAGGCGCCCGAGGAGCGCCAGCGCGGTATCACCATCTCCATCGCGCACGTCGAGTACCAGACCGAGGCGCGTCACTACGCCCACGTCGACTGCCCTGGTCACGCGGACTACATCAAGAACATGATCACCGGTGCCGCGCAGATGGACGGCGCGATCCTGGTGGTCGCCGCCACCGACGGCCCGATGCCGCAGACCAAGGAGCACGTGCTCCTGGCCCGCCAGGTCGGCGTTCCGTACATCGTCGTCGCCCTGAACAAGGCCGACATGGTGGACGACGAGGAGATCCTGGAGCTCGTCGAGCTCGAGGTCCGTGAGCTCCTCACCGAGTACGAGTTCCCCGGCGACGACGTTCCGGTCGTCAAGGTCTCCGCGCTCAAGGCCCTCGAGGGCGAGCAGGAGTGGGTGGACTCCGTCCTCAACCTGATGAAGGCCGTCGACGAGTCGATCCCGCAGCCGGAGCGCGACGTCGACAAGCCGTTCCTCATGCCGATCGAGGACGTCTTCACCATCACCGGTCGCGGTACGGTCGTCACCGGCCGTATCGAGCGCGGTGTCCTCAAGGTGAACGAGGAAGTCGAGATCATCGGCATCAAGGAAGAGAAGACCAAGACCACGGTTACGGGCATCGAGATGTTCCGTAAGCTGCTGGACGAGGGTCAGGCCGGTGAGAACGTCGGTCTGCTGCTCCGCGGTATCAAGCGCGAGGACGTCGAGCGCGGCCAGGTCATCATCAAGCCGAACACGGTGACCCCGCACACCGACTTCGAGGCTCAGGCGTACATCCTGTCCAAGGACGAGGGTGGCCGCCACACGCCGTTCTTCAACAACTACCGCCCGCAGTTCTACTTCCGTACCACGGACGTGACCGGCGTGGTGACCCTCCCCGAGGGCACCGAGATGGTCATGCCGGGCGACAACACCGAGATGACGGTGGCGCTGATCCAGCCCATCGCCATGGAGGAGGGCCTGAAGTTCGCCATCCGTGAGGGTGGCCGCACTGTGGGCGCCGGCCAGGTCACCAAGATCCTCAAGTAAGCTCCGCTTGCTGAGGGTCATCGACTGACCTGTTGGTCTCCGACCTGCGAGAGGCCCGTACGACTCCGGTCGTACGGGCCTCTTCGTCATGCCCGGGGACAGCGCACGGGCTCGTCGCCCCGACGCCGCCGCCACACACCGTGACGGGGACGGGCTTCCACCGGTTGAAGTCCTCGGACGGTGGATCCGGCGGTCCGGCGGTGGTGCGCCGGCCGCCTCGGCGGCGAGAGGTGCACGATGAGCGGTCTGTCCGGTGGCGGGGCGGCGAGGGACCTGGTGTCCTCGCCCGCCGAGAAGCGGGCGGCGGCCCGGGCCGTCGAGGACCACCTGGAGCCGGGCACCCGCACGGCCGGCCGATGGGCGGACGAGGAGACGGCGGCCGCGGTGAAGGCGTTCGGCGCGCGGGACGGCGACGGCTGGCTGACCTCGCGCGCACTGCACGCGGCCCACGCGACCTGGACCGGACAGGTCAAGAACCTGCTGGACCGGCTCGGCGCGGAGAAGGACGCCCTGCGCGCCGCGAACACGGTGCTCACCGGCGCGGACATCGGCACCGGTGGGGCGCTGCGCAAGCTGTCCGCACTGGACCGGTACTGACGGGGACGGCCACCGATGCCGACGTACCACGAGATCATGACCGCCGACCTCGGCAGCCTGACCACCGCGGCGGACCGCTGGGACGGCATGGCGGCGGAGTTCGCCAAGCGGGAGGGGGAGTACCGCAAGGACGTGTACGGCGTCTCCACCGGCCCCGCGTCCTGGGCGGGCATGAGCGCGGAGGCGGCGCACGGCCGGTTCGCCGTCACGCTCAGGGAGTTCGCGTACGCGCAGACCGAGGCGAAGGCGATCGCCTCGCTCCTGCGGGACGCGCACGCCCAGTTCGTGGCACTGAAGGGCCGGCTGACGGCGGTGCGGCGGGAGGCGGTGGCGGCGGGGATACGGGTCTCCGAGCGCGGCCTGGTGGCCCACGACCCGGACTCCGGGGCCGCGGCGGCCCACCGGGACCCCGCTTCGGCCGTCCACTCCTGGCAGGAGCGCATCGACAAGGCGGTCCGGGACGTCACGGACGCGGACACCGGCGTACGGATCGCGCTGGCGGCGGTGGTCGTCGACTCCGCCGCACCGGCCGGGGGCCCCGGCTTCAACGGCAGGGCGACGGGTGACGTCGAGAGGTACGAGGCGCTGGCCGCGGAGAGGGCCCTGGCCCGCCTGAGCCGGGGAGACCGTCTCTCCGGCCGTGAACTGGCCGAACTGGAAAGGACGTTCCGCGACAACGCCGGCGACGAGGCGTTCTCACGGACCCTGCTGGACGGCCTGGGCGCCGAGGGCACGATCCGGCTGACGAATCAGCTGAACGACCTGATGCACGTACGGGGCGGACGCAGCGGGGCCCTCCTGCTGTCCTGCTCCGCGATCGAAGCCGGCCTGGCGGACTCGCTGGCGACGGCGACCCGGCACACGGACTCGGACTGGTACCGGCAGTGGCGGACGGACATGCGGGACGCGGGCGTCGAGCGCTTCCCGACGGCCGAACAGGCGGCCCGCCTGGACCAGGCCGTGGGCTACCAGTCCCTGGTGACGCTGATGCGGCACGGGCACGGCTACGCGCCGGACATGCTGGAGGATCTGACCGACGACATGATCGCCGCGGAACGCCGCGAACCGGGGATCTGGCGGCTGAAGGGCGAGTACGCCGGGCCGCACGGCGGCTGGTTCGCCAACGACCCGGTGGACGGCGCGCTGGGCATCATGAGCCGGGACCCCGCGACGGCGGCGCACTACCTGTCCTCGGACGCCCGGATGACGTACCTGGTCAAGGACCGGGACTGGGACGTCACGCTGCACGTACGGCAGGGGCCGACGGCCACCCTGTACGCGGCCGGACTCGACGCGGACGACCGGGCCGGCTTCGGGGCCGCGCTCCAGGCGGCGGCGACCGGGATCGACCCCTCGGACAGGCACGCGCACTATGTCGCCCACGGCGAGCGGAACGAGGCGGTCTTCCGGTCGGCCCTGGCCCAACTGGCCGCGCGGGGAGACGACTTCCCGCCGTCGCTGCGGCGCCCGCTGGCCGACGTCCTGGTCAATCACGGGGCCACGGTCCACGCCTCCATGAGCGAGATCGACATCGCCCGCTCGCCTCTGGAGCAGGACCAGCTCTTCGAGGTGGTGAAGCAGGTGTCCAAGGACGAGGGAGCGTACGGGGCGCTGAACGGGGGATTGAACCAGGCGATGGTCTCCGGGATCCACAGGGACCACCCCGACTCCGCGGAATCCCTGATCCGCGCCGGCCGCACGGTCGGCTTCCTGGAAGAGGCCCGGCTGCAGGCGCAGGGCGACCCCAAGACGGCGGAATTCGAGGCAAAGCCGCTCTTCGACAAGGCGATCAGCTACCTCCCGGTGGCCGGCGACGACGTCCAGGAAGGCTTCGACTACGTGACGGACCAGTGGCTGGAGGACGAGCAGAAGAGGCTGGATGAGAAGCAGGAGAAAGAAAACATCGAGTCGTACACCTCAAGGAACCAGCAGTTGATGGCTCTCGCACACGAGTGGTCCAAGGCGCATGGAACGGACGGCGACTCGCTTTTCGACCCACAGACCGAGATTCATAGATCTGCTGGAGACGGCATGGCCCATGCAGTCGGGATCTCAGGAGAGACGGTCAAATGAACAAGCGGCCGACTCTTATTTTCGTGGCCCTCTCCCTGCTCCTAGTGGCTTGCGGGCGGCCGACGCGCCACCAGGTTCCGCCCGTGCTCTGCGGCACCCGTGTCGACCCACAACTCACCCATGCTCTGGTGCAGTCGGGCGAGGAGTGGCATGAGTACAACCGGGTGGACCGAACGGAGGCCATCACGGCCCCCTGTCTGGTCGTTTCGGGTCAGGCAGTAGCACTCAAGTTCCGTTTCTCATGGCGATCCGTGGCCACAGATCTCATGTATCTGGCGACGGATACAGGAACTGTCTCGGGGGTCGCCAATCCGCGGAGTATCAATTTCAAGTACAAGACTCTCGTGGGATCAGACGGCGCAATCTCTCAAGCTCCCTGTAAAACCAAACGCGGGAGATATTTCACCCTCACTCTGCAAGTTCCCCGCATCCGTGTCACCGATCAATCCCACCGTAAGGACATCGAGAAATTCATGCGGGCCTACTTCCCCGCCACCGTGAGAACGCTGCACTGCGCGTAGGTGCGAGCCCCGCTCGCTCGGCTCGCTGGACCGGTCGGGTGTCGGTGTCGGTGATCGGGAACGGCGATCGGCGGACCGGTGCGTGGGGTGCGGGTGGTCGGCGCAGTGGGAGGCCCTCTGCGGCGGCACCTCGGACGGGTGCCGGATGCGCGTCGCGGGGCGTTCGGTTTGACCTACGTCACCTTCGGGGTAATCTCTTGCGCCCGATTGGCCAGCCCCCTGCCCCATATGGCAGACTGTCCGAGTTGCTCGGTCGAGTGTTGATGCTGCGCGCCTCCCGCCGGGAGGACCGGAAGCGAGTCCCACAGTACTCGTCGCCCTAACTGCCTGCGGGCAGCGCTGGGGCGGACGTACGGGAATCTTCCGGGAAGTGTGAGCGCGACACCGGCCAGGCACCCGGTGGGTCTTTGCCCCCGGCTTGCGGTTCCGGAAGGGCCGTGTGCATTCCCCGCAGGGATGTTCGAACAAGGGACATCTGTGTCAGCGGGAGCGCGACACGCCCGACCGCGTGGGTCGGAGACAGAAGGCGTAACCGCCGGGTTCCAGAGCGTTAGAGAGACAGGACTACTGAGTAGCCATGGCGGGACAGAAGATCCGCATCCGGCTCAAGGCCTACGACCACGAGGTCATCGACTCTTCGGCGAAGAAGATCGTCGAGACGGTGACGCGCACTGGTGCGTCGGTCGCGGGCCCGGTGCCGCTGCCCACTGAGAAGAACGTGTACTGCGTCATCAAGTCGCCGCACAAGTACAAGGACTCGCGCGAGCACTTCGAGATGCGCACGCACAAGCGCCTGATCGACATCCTCGACCCGACCCCCAAGACCGTTGACTCTCTGATGCGACTCGACCTCCCGGCCGGTGTCGACATCGAGATCAAGCTCTGAGGGCTGGTGATCTGAGAATGGCTAAGCAGATCAAGGGCATCCTGGGCGAGAAGCTCGGCATGACGCAGGTGTGGGACGAGAACAACCGTGTTGTTCCGGTCACCGTCGTCAAGGCCGGCCCCAACGTCGTCACCCAGGTCCGCACGAACGACACCGACGGCTACGAGTCCGTCCAGATCGCGTTCGGCGAGATCGACCCGCGCAAGGTGAACAAGCCCCTCAAGGGCCACTTCGCCAAGGCCGACGTCACTCCCCGCCGCCACCTCGTCGAGATCCGTACCGCTGACGCCAGCGAGTACACCCTCGGCCAGGAGATCACCGCCGAGGTGTTCGAGGCCGGCATCAAGGTCGACGTGACCGGCAAGAGCAAGGGCAAGGGCTTCGCCGGTGTCATGAAGCGTCACAACTTCAAGGGCCTCGGCGCCGGACACGGCACCCAGCGCAAGCACCGCTCGCCCGGTTCCATCGGTGGCTGCGCCACCCCGGGCCGCGTGTTCAAGGGCCTCCGCATGGCGGGTCGCATGGGCAACGAGCGGGTCACCACCCAGAACCTGACCGTCCACGCCGTTGACGCGGAGAAGGGTCTGCTGCTCATCAAGGGCGCGGTTCCCGGTCCGAACGGCGGCCTCGTCCTGGTCCGCACCGCGGCCAAGGGGGCCTGAGGTAACCGATGAGCACTGTTGACATCCTTTCGCCGGCGGGCGACAAGGCCGGTTCCGTCGAGCTCCCCGCGGAGATCTTCGACGTGGAGAAGATCAGCATTCCGCTGATCCACCAGGTCGTCGTCGCACAGCTGGCCGCTGCCCGCCAGGGCACGCACAAGACCAAGACCCGTGGCGAAGTCCGTGGTGGTGGCAAGAAGCCTTACCGCCAGAAGGGCACCGGCCGCGCCCGTCAGGGCTCGACCCGCGCGCCGCAGTTCGCCGGTGGTGGCGTCGTGCACGGTCCCGTGCCGCGTGACTACTCGCAGCGCACCCCGAAGAAGATGAAGGCCGCGGCCCTGCGCCACGCCCTCACCGACCGGGCGCGTCACAACCGCATCCACGTCGTCTCCGGCGTGGTCGAGGGCGCGAACCCCAGCACCAAGGCCGCGAAGAGCCTGTTCGGCAAGATCTCGGAGCGCAAGAACCTGCTCCTGGTCGTCGACCGCTCCGACGAGGCCGCGTGGCTGTCCGCCCGCAACCTGCCCCAGGTCCACATCCTGGAGCCGGGCCAGCTGAACACGTACGACGTTCTCGTCTCGGACGACGTGGTCTTCACCCAGGCCGCTTTCGAGTCCTTCGTGTCTGGCGCGCCGGCTGTATCGGCTGCTGACACCGAAGGGAGCGAGGCCTGATGGCTACGCGTCACCCGAGCATCGCCTCGAAGGCCGCCAAGGCCGCCAAGGTCGCGCGCCTCGCCAAGGCGAAGCGTCACGCGACCGAGGGCAAGAACACCGTCGAGACCCCGCTGAGCAAGTCCTTCACGGACCCCCGTGACGTGCTGCTCAAGCCGGTCGTCTCGGAGAAGAGCTACGCGCTCCTCGACGAGAACAAGTACACGTTCATCGTCGCCCCGGGCGCCAACAAGACCCAGATCAAGCAGGCCGTCCAGGCGGTCTTCGACGTCAAGGTCACCGGGGTCAACACGATCAACCGCCAGGGCAAGCGCAAGCGCACGAAGACCGGCTTCGGTCAGCGTGCCGGCAGCAAGCGCGCGATCGTGACCCTCGCCGAGGGCGACCGTATCGACATCTTCGGCGGTCCGACCGCCTGAGGGCGGTCCGGATCGTCCGATATCGGACGAGGACTGAGAAATGGGAATCCGCAAGTACAAGCCGACTACGCCGGGCCGTCGTGGCGCCAGCGTCGCCGACTTCGTCGAGGTCACGCGGTCCACGCCGGAGAAGTCGCTGGTCCGCCCGCTGCACAGCAAGGGCGGCCGTAACAACGCCGGTCGTGTGACCGTTCGCCACCAGGGTGGCGGACACAAGCGCGCCTACCGAGTGATCGACTTCCGTCGTCACGACAAGGACGGCGTGCCGGCGAAGGTCGCGCACATCGAGTACGACCCCAACCGCACCGCGCGCATCGCGCTGCTGCACTACGCCGACGGCGAGAAGCGCTACATCCTCGCCCCGCGCAACCTGCAGCAGGGTGACCGCGTCGAGAACGGTCCCGGGGCCGACATCAAGCCGGGCAACAACCTGGCCATCCGCAACATCCCGGTCGGTACCACGATCCACGCGATCGAGCTCCGTCCCGGTGGCGGTGCCAAGTTCGCCCGCTCCGCCGGTGCCTCCGTGCAGCTGCTCGCGAAGGAGGGCTCGATGGCCCACCTCCGCATGCCGTCCGGTGAGATCCGCCTGGTCGACGTCCGCTGCCGCGCCACCATCGGCGAGGTCGGCAACGCCGAGCAGAGCAACATCAACTGGGGCAAGGCAGGCCGTAAGCGGTGGCTGGGCGTTCGCCCGACCGTCCGTGGTGTGGTCATGAACCCGGTTGACCACCCGCACGGTGGTGGTGAGGGCCGGACCTCCGGTGGTCGCCACCCTGTGTCCCCGTGGGGCAAGAAGGAAGGCCGTACTCGTTCGCCCAAGAAGGCGTCGAACAAGTACATCGTCCGCCGCCGCAAGACGAACAAGAAGCGCTAAGGACGGGTTGAGATGCCTCGTAGCTTGAAGAAGGGACCCTTCGTCGACGACCACCTGATCAAGAAGGTGGATGTCCAGAACGAAGCCGGTACCAAGAACGTCATCAAGACCTGGTCCCGTCGCTCGATGATCGTCCCGGCCATGCTCGGTCACACGATCGCGGTGCACAACGGCAAGACCCACATCCCGGTGTTCGTCACCGAGTCGATGGTCGGCCACAAGCTCGGCGAGTTCTCGCCGACGCGCACCTTCCGGGGCCACGTCAAGGAAGACCGGAAGTCGAAGCGCCGCTAGTAGCGGATCGCATTCAGACACGTAAGTAACTGAAGGGACAACCATGGAAGCCAGGGCCCAGGCGCGGTACATCCGCGTCACGCCCATGAAGGCCCGCCGCGTGGTGGACCTCATCCGTGGCATGGATGCCACGGAGGCCCAGGCCGTCCTGCGATTCGCTCCGCAGGCCGCCTCCGTGCCGGTGGGCAAGGTGCTCGACAGCGCCATTGCCAACGCCGCGCACAACTACGACCACACCGACGCCGACAGCCTCTTCATTTCCGAGGCCTACGTCGACGAGGGCCCGACCCTGAAGCGGTTCCGGCCGCGTGCCCAGGGCCGTGCCTACCGGATCCGCAAGCGGACCAGCCACATCACCGTGGTCGTCAGCAGCAAGGAAGGAACCCGGTAATGGGCCAGAAGGTAAACCCGCACGGGTTCCGGCTCGGTGTCACGACCGACTTCAAGTCGCGTTGGTACGCCGACAAGCTCTACAAGGACTACGTCAAGGAAGACGTCGCCATCCGTCGGATGATGACGTCCGGCATGGAGCGCGCGGGCATCTCGAAGGTCGAGATCGAGCGCACCCGTGACCGCGTGCGTGTGGACATCCACACCGCTCGTCCGGGCATCGTCATCGGCCGCCGTGGCGCCGAGGCCGACCGCATCCGCGGTGACCTCGAGAAGCTCACGGGCAAGCAGGTCCAGCTGAACATCCTCGAGGTCAAGAACCCCGAGACCGATGCCCAGCTGGTCGCGCAGGCCGTCGCCGAGCAGCTATCCTCCCGCGTCTCCTTCCGTCGGGCCATGCGCAAGAGCATGCAGTCCGCCATGAAGGCCGGCGCCAAGGGCATCAAGATCCAGTGCGGTGGCCGCCTCGGCGGCGCCGAGATGTCCCGCTCGGAGTTCTACCGCGAGGGCCGTGTGCCCCTGCACACGCTCCGCGCGAACGTGGACTACGGCTTCTTCGAGGCCAAGACGACCTTCGGCCGCATCGGCGTGAAGGTCTGGATCTACAAGGGCGACGTCAAGAACATCGCCGAGGTCCGCGCCGAGAACGCTGCGGCCCGTGCGGGTAACCGCCCGGCCCGTGGTGGTGCAGACCGCCCGGCCCGTGGTGGCCGTGGTGGCGAGCGGCGCGGTCGCAAGCCGCAGCAGGCTGCCGGCGCCGAGGCCCCCAAGGCCGAGGCTCCCGCGTCCGCTCCGGCTGAGAGCACCGGAACGGAGGCCTGACCGAAATGCTGATCCCCCGTAGGGTCAAGCACCGCAAGCAGCACCACCCGAAGCGCAGCGGTATGTCCAAGGGTGGAACGCAGGTTGCGTTCGGCGAGTACGGCATCCAGGCGCTGACCCCGGCCTACGTCACGAACCGCCAGATCGAGGCGGCCCGTATCGCGATGACCCGCCACATCAAGCGTGGCGGCAAGGTCTGGATCAACATCTACCCGGACCGTCCGCTCACCAAGAAGCCCGCCGAGACCCGCATGGGTTCCGGTAAGGGTTCTCCGGAGTGGTGGATCGCCAACGTCAAGCCCGGACGTGTGATGTTCGAGCTGTCGTACCCCAACGAGAAGATCGCCCGTGAGGCGCTGACCCGTGCGGCCCACAAGCTGCCGATGAAGTGCCGGATCGTCAAGCGCGAGGCAGGTGAAGCGTGATGTCGGCCGGTACCAAGGCGTCCGAGCTGCGCGAGCTGGGCAACGAGGAGCTGCTGAACAAGCTCCGCGAGGCCAAGGAAGAGCTGTTCAACCTCCGCTTCCAGGCGGCGACGGGTCAGCTCGAGAACCACGGTCGGCTCAAGGCCGTCCGTAAGGACATCGCGCGGATCTACACCCTGATGCGTGAGCGCGAGCTGGGCATCGAGACGGTGGAGAGCGCCTGATGAGCGAGAGCAACGTGACTGAGAACACCGAAGCCCGTGGCTTCCGTAAGACCCGTGAGGGTCTGGTCGTCAGCGACAAGATGGACAAGACCGTCGTCGTCGCTGTCGAGGACCGTGTGAAGCACGCGCTGTACGGCAAGGTCATCCGCCGTACGAACAAGCTCAAGGCCCACGACGAGCAGAACGCCGCGGGTGTCGGCGACCGCGTCCTCCTCATGGAGACCCGGCCGCTGTCCGCGACGAAGCGCTGGCGCGTCGTCGAGATCCTCGAGAAGGCCAAGTAATTCCTGCGGGCAAACCCGCAGGTCAGTTCCGCCAGGCTCGGCAGGGGTCCTCGTCACTGAGGCCCCTGCCGGGAACCGGCAGACGATCAGGAGATAGACGTGATCCAGCAGGAGTCGCGACTGCGCGTCGCCGACAACACTGGTGCGAAGGAAATCCTTTGCATCCGTGTGCTCGGTGGCTCCGGTCGCCGCTACGCGGGCATCGGTGACGTCATCGTCGCCACCGTCAAGGACGCGATCCCCGGCGGCAACGTGAAGAAGGGTGACGTCATCAAGGCGGTCATCGTTCGCACCGTCAAGGAGCGCCGCCGTCCGGACGGCTCGTACATCCGCTTCGACGAGAACGCCGCTGTCATTCTGAAGAACGACGGCGACCCTCGCGGCACCCGTATCTTCGGCCCCGTCGGCCGTGAGCTGCGCGAGAAGAAGTTCATGAAGATCATCTCGCTCGCGCCGGAGGTGCTGTAAGCATGAAGATCAAGAAGGGCGACCTGGTCCAGGTCATCACCGGTAAGGACAAGGGCAAGCAGGGCAAGGTCATCGCGGCCTACCCCCGCGAGGACCGCGTCCTGGTCGAGGGTGTCAACCGGGTCAAGAAGCACACCAAGGCCGGTCCGACCGCTCGCGGTTCGCAGGCCGGCGGCATCGTCACGACCGAGGCGCCGATCCACGTCTCCAACGTCCAGCTGGTCGTTGAGAAGGACGGCAACAAGGTCGTCACGCGTGTCGGTTACCGCTTCGACGACGAGGGCAACAAGATCCGCGTTGCCAAGCGGACGGGTGAGGACATCTGATGGCTACCACCACCACTCCGCGTCTGAAGCAGAAGTACCGCGAGGAGATCGCGGGCAAGCTGCGTGACGAGTTCAAGTACGAGAACGTCATGCAGATCCCCGGCCTCGTCAAGATCGTGGTCAACATGGGTGTGGGCGACGCCGCCCGCGACTCCAAGCTGATCGATGGCGCCATCCGCGACCTCACCACGATCACCGGTCAGAAGCCGGCCGTCACCAAGGCCCGCAAGTCCATCGCGCAGTTCAAGCTGCGCGAGGGTCAGCCGATCGGTGCCCACGTCACGCTTCGTGGCGACCGCATGTGGGAGTTCCTGGACCGCACCCTGTCGCTGGCGCTCCCGCGCATCCGCGACTTCCGCGGCCTGTCCCCCAAGCAGTTCGACGGCCGTGGCAACTACACCTTCGGTCTCACGGAGCAGGTCATGTTCCACGAGATCGACCAGGACAAGATCGACCGCGTCCGGGGTATGGACATCACCGTGGTCACCACGGCGACCAACGACGCTGAGGGCCGCGCGCTCCTTCGTCACCTCGGCTTCCCCTTCAAGGAGGCGTGAGCGAGATGGCGAAGAAGGCTCTGATTGCCAAGGCTGCTCGCAAGCCCAAGTTCGGTGTGCGCGGCTACACCCGCTGCCAGCGTTGTGGCCGCCCGCACTCCGTGTACCGCAAGTTCGGCCTGTGCCGCGTGTGCCTTCGTGAGATGGCTCACCGTGGCGAGCTGCCGGGCGTGACCAAGAGCTCCTGGTAATCCCTTAACAGGGGATTCCTGAAGCTCTCGGTAAGCATCTGGGTCGGCAGGGGCCCTTCTCCGCATGCCGTAGGCTAGCGGGGTTGGGCGTCTGTCGCCCGTACGACTTACTACGCCGTAGGTCCACCGCGCCGCACCCGTCCCGTCTCGGATCGGGGAGAGGGATGGCGCACCAGGAAACCCCGGCGAGAGAGGCCGAAGGCCAATTCATGACCATGACTGATCCGATCGCAGACATGCTTACGCGTCTGCGGAACGCGAACTCGGCATACCACGACTCCGTGACGATGCCGGCATCGAAGATCAAGTCGCACATCGCGGAGATCCTCCAGCAGGAGGGCTTCATCACGGGCTGGAAGACCGAGGACGCCGAGGTCGGCAAGAACCTCGTTCTCGAGCTGAAGTTCGGCCCGAACCGTGAGCGCTCCATCGCGGGCATCAAGCGGATCTCCAAGCCCGGTCTCCGGGTGTACGCGAAGTCCACCAACCTGCCGAAGGTGCTGGGCGGCCTGGGCGTGGCGATCATCTCCACGTCGCACGGTCTCCTCACCGACAAGCAGGCCGGCAAGAAGGGCGTGGGTGGGGAAGTCCTCGCCTACGTCTGGTAGCGGAAGGGAACGGAGGAAACAGCTATGTCGCGTATTGGCAAGCTCCCCATCACGGTTCCCGCCGGCGTGGACGTCACCATCGACGGCCGTACGGTCGCGGTCAAGGGCCCCAAGGGCACGTTGACCCACACCGTTGTCGCGCCGATCGACATCGTCAAGGGTGAGGACGGCGTTCTGAACGTCACCCGTCCGAACGACGAGCGTCAGAACAAGGCCCTGCACGGCCTGTCCCGCACGCTGGTGGCGAACATGATCACCGGCGTGACCCAGGGTTACGTGAAGAAGCTCGAGATCAGCGGTGTCGGTTACCGCGTGACGGCCAAGGGTTCGAACCTCGAGTTCGCGCTCGGCTACAGCCACCCGATCGTCGTCGAGGCGCCCGAGGGCATCACCTTCAAGGTGGAGAGCCCGACCCGCTTCCAGGTCGAGGGCATCGACAAGCAGAAGGTCGGCGAGGTTGCGGCCAACATCCGCAAGCTGCGCAAGCCTGACCCGTACAAGGCCAAGGGCGTCAAGTACGAGGGCGAAGTCATCCGCCGCAAGGTCGGAAAGGCGGGTAAGTAAGCCATGGCATACGGGCAGAAGATCCTCAAGGGCGACGCCTACAAGCGCGCCGCGATCAAGCGCCGTCACATCCGGATCCGCAAGCGGATCGCCGGTACGGCGGAGCGCCCCCGTCTGGTCGTGACCCGCTCCAACCGCCACATCGTGGCGCAGGTGATCGACGACCTCAAGGGCCACACCCTGGCGTCCGCGTCCACCCTGGACGCGTCCGTCCGCGGTGGCGAGGGCGACAAGTCGGCGCAGGCCAAGCAGGTCGGCGCCCTGGTCGCCGAGCGCGCCAAGGCCGCCGGTGTCGAGGCTGTCGTGTTCGACCGTGGTGGCAACCAGTACGCCGGGCGCATCGCCGCCCTGGCGGACGCCGCCCGCGAAGCCGGGCTCAAGTTCTGAGCCTGCCGTAGCTAGCGGAAACAGAGAGAGGTAATTCCAATGGCTGGACCCCAGCGCCGCGGTGGCGGTGCCGGTGGCGGCGAGCGGCGGGACCGGAAGGGCCGTGACGGCGGCGCTGCTGCCGCCGAGAAGACCGCGTACGTTGAGCGCGTTGTCGCGATCAACCGCGTCGCCAAGGTTGTGAAGGGTGGTCGTCGCTTCAGCTTCACCGCGCTGGTCGTGGTGGGCGATGGTGACGGCACCGTGGGTGTCGGTTACGGCAAGGCCAAGGAGGTGCCGGCCGCCATCGCCAAGGGTGTTGAGGAGGCCAAGAAGCACTTCTTCAAGGTCCCCCGTATCCAGGGCACCATCCCGCACCCGATCACGGGTGAGAAGGCTGCCGGCGTCGTTCTGCTCAAGCCCGCGTCTCCCGGTACCGGTGTTATCGCCGGTGGCCCGGTGCGTGCCGTGCTCGAGTGCGCCGGCATCCACGACGTGCTGTCGAAGTCGCTCGGCTCGTCGAACGCGATCAACATCGTGCACGCGACCGTGGCGGCCCTGAAGGGCCTGCAGCGTCCCGAGGAGATCGCGGCCCGCCGTGGTCTGCCGCTCGAGGACGTCGCCCCCGCGGCTCTGCTGCGTGCACGTGCCGGGGCGGGTGCGTAATCATGGCGCAGCTGAAGATTACGCAGGTCAAGTCCTACATCGGTAGCAAGCAGAACCACCGCGACACCCTGCGGTCCCTTGGTCTCAAGGGCATCAACACGCAGGTCGTCAAGGAGGATCGTCCCGAGTTCCGCGGCATGGTGCACACCGTCCGCCACCTCGTGACGGTCGAGGAGGTCGACTGATCATGGCGGAGAACAACCCGCTCAAGATCCACAACCTCCGTCCCGCCCCGGGCGCCAAGACCGCCAAGACCCGTGTGGGTCGTGGTGAGGCGTCGAAGGGTAAGACGGCCGGTCGTGGTACCAAGGGCACCAAGGCCCGCTACCAGGTTCCGGAGCGCTTCGAGGGCGGGCAGATGCCCCTCCACATGCGTCTGCCGAAGCTGAAGGGCTTCAAGAACCCGTTCAAGACCGAGTTCCAGGTCGTGAACCTCGACAAGCTGGCCGCGCTCTACCCCGAGGGTGGCGAGGTCACGGTCGAGGGTCTGGTGGCCAAGGGTGCCGTTCGCAAGAACAGCCTCGTCAAGGTCCTCGGCCAGGGCGAGATCTCCGTGGCGCTGCAGGTGACGGTCGACGCCGTCTCCGGCTCCGCCAAGGAGAAGATCACCGCCGCGGGCGGTACGGTCACCGAGCTGGTCTGAGTCTCTCGGACTCCTCGATGACGTGAACGATCCCGACCGGGGATACCCACAAAAGGGGTATCCCCGGTCGGTCGTTCCTAGGGCGGGGCTCTCGCCGGTAAGGTGGCTTGCACTGTCTACTTTCACCGGGCGTCCCCATGGGGCACTCTGAGCGGCAGTCGTCCGTTATCCATTCGTCGAACTTCAAGACCGTCACCCTTGACGCAGTCGCGCGGGGGTCGCAGGAGGCACCGTGCTCACCGCGTTCGCCCGGGCGTTCAAGACGCCCGACCTGCGCAAGAAGCTGCTCTTCACGCTGGGCATCATCGTGGTCTACCGGGTCGGTACCCACATCCCGATCCCCGGCGTCAACTACAAGGCCGTCCAGACCTGCGTGAACGAGGCACAGGGCAACCAGGGCCTCTTCGGTCTCGTGAACATGTTCAGCGGCGGCGCGCTGCTGCAGATCACGATCTTCGCGCTCGGCATCATGCCGTACATCACGGCCAGCATCATCCTTCAGCTGCTGACCGTGGTCATCCCGCGTCTGGAAGCCCTGAAGAAGGAGGGCCAGGCCGGTACGGCGAAGATCACGCAGTACACCCGCTACCTGACGGTGGCGCTGGCCATCCTGCAGGGCACGGGTCTGGTCGCCACCGCCCGCAGCGGCGCGCTCTTCAACGGCTGCTCGGTCGCCACGAGCATCGTCCCCGACCAGGCGATCTTCACGACCATCACCATGGTCATCTGCATGACCGCGGGCACCGCCGTCGTGATGTGGCTCGGCGAGCTGGTCACCGACCGCGGCATCGGCAACGGCATGTCGATCCTGATGTTCATCTCGATCGCCGCCACCTTCCCGTCCGCGCTGTGGGCGATCAAGAAGCAGGGCACCCTGGCCGGCGGCTGGATCGAGTTCGGCACCGTGATCCTGGTCGGCCTGGTCATGGTCGCGCTCGTCGTCTTCGTGGAGCAGGCCCAGCGCCGCATTCCGGTGCAGTACGCGAAGCGCATGATCGGCCGGCGTTCCTACGGCGGTACGTCCACGTACATCCCGCTCAAGGTGAACCAGGCGGGTGTGATTCCCGTCATCTTCGCCTCCTCGCTGCTCTACATCCCGGCACTCGTGGCGCAGTTCGCGGGCGGCAAGTCGGGCTGGAAGACCTGGGTCGAGCAGAATCTGACCAAGGGCGACCACCCGATTTACATCGTTACGTACTTCTTGCTCATCGTTTTCTTCGCCTTCTTCTACGTCGCCATCTCCTTCAACCCCGAAGAAGTCGCCGACAACATGAAGAAGTATGGTGGCTTCATCCCGGGCATCCGGGCTGGCCGACCGACCGCTGAGTACCTGAGCTACGTACTCAACCGGATCACCTGGCCGGGTTCGCTGTATCTGGGCGTGATCGCTCTCGTGCCGACAATGGCGTTGGTGGGCTTCGGGGCAAGCCAGAACTTCCCCTTCGGCGGGACCAGCATCCTCATCATCGTGGGTGTGGGCCTCGAGACGGTGAAGCAGATCGAGAGCCAGCTCCAGCAGCGCAATTACGAAGGGTTCCTCCGCTGATGCGTATCGTCCTCGTCGGGCCGCCGGGTGCCGGTAAGGGAACGCAGGCCGTCCGGCTCGCTGAGAAGCTGGGTATTCCGCACATCTCCACGGGCGACCTGTTCCGGGCCAACATCAGCCGGCAGACCGAGCTGGGCAAGCTCGCGAAGTCCTACATGGACGCCGGTCAACTCGTCCCCGACGAGGTGACGATCGCCATGGCCAAGGACCGCATGGAGCAGCCGGACGCGGCGAAGGGATTCCTGCTGGACGGCTTCCCGCGCAACGTCTCGCAGGCGGAGGCGCTGGACCGGCTGCTGGAGTCCCAGGGCATCAAGCTGGACGCCGTGCTGGACCTGGAGGTCCCCGAGGACGAGGTCGTCAAGCGGATCGCCGGCCGGCGCATCTGCCGTAACGACTCCTCCCACGTCTTCCACGTGACGTACAGCCCGCCGAAGAAGGAAGGCGACTGCGACGTCTGCGACGGCGAGCTGTACCAGCGCGACGACGACTCCGAGGAGACGGTCCGCAAGCGGCTCGAGGTCTACCACACGCAGACCGAGCCGATCATCGACTACTACAAGGCGCAGGGCCTGGTCCGGACGATCTCCGCCCTGGGCCCCGTGGACGAGATCACGCAGCGTGCCCTGGAGGCACTCAAGCGCGAGAAGGCCGGAAACAAGTAGATCGCGGTCCTTCCGGCCGCGGTGCCCTCCCCACGGACCTCGTCCGCGGGACCACGAGGGCGCCGCGGCCGTAGCCTTGTACAGGTAACCCAGCCGACGTGAGTGACGGAGAGCGCAGGCCCCCATGGTGCAGATCAAGACCCCCGAGCAGATCGCCAAGATGCGGGCGGCGGGCCTGGTCGTAGCCGCCATCCACGCCGCCACCCGCGAAGCGGCCGTCCCGGGGGCCTCCACCAAGGACCTGGACGAGGTCGCCCGCAAGGTGCTCGCCGAGCACGGGGCCAAGTCGAACTTCCTGGGTTACGGCGGCTTCCCGGCGACGATCTGCACGTCGGTCAACGACGTGGTCGTCCACGGCATCCCCTCCGAGGACGTCGTCCTGAAGGACGGCGACATCATCTCCATCGACTGCGGCGCGATCGTCGACGGCTGGCACGGCGACGCCGCCTACACGGCCTTCGTCGGCTCCGGCCACGCTCCGGAACTGGTCGAGCTGTCCCGCGTGACCGAGGAGTCGATGTGGGCCGGGATCGCCGCCATGAAGGCGGGCGGCCGGCTGGTCGACATCTCCCGGGCCGTCGAGACCTACATCCGCCGCCAGCCCAAGCCCGGCGGCGGACGCTACGGCATCATCGAGGACTACGGCGGCCACGGCATCGGCACCGAGATGCACATGGACCCGCACCTGCTGAACTACGTCGACCGGCGCCGCGGCAAGGGCCCCAAGCTGGTCCCCGGCTTCTGCCTCGCGATCGAGCCGATGGTCTCCCTGGGCACCCCGAGGACCGAGGTCCTCTCCGACGACTGGACGGTCATCACGACCGACGGCACCTGGTCCTCCCACTGGGAGCACTCGGTCGCCCTGACGCCGGACGGCCCCCTGGTGCTGACGGCGCCCGACGGCGGCCGGGCGAAGCTCGCCGAGTACGGCATCACGGCAGCTCCCGACCCTCTCGCATAGGGAGCACTCCCATGGGGCAGACTTCCTCGATTCGCCTTTCCGGGTGCTCCGACGTAGACTGACTCGTCGGCTCTCGTGCACCCGCATGTCCGCATGCTCCCGTAAGGGAAACCAAGGGAAACGCTCGAGAGTCGATCAAGGTAGTCGATTCGAAGGGCGAAGCGTGGCCAAGAAGCAAGGTGCCATCGAGATCGAGGGCACTGTCGTCGAGTCTCTGCCGAACGCCATGTTCAAGGTCGAGCTCCAGAACGGCCACCAGGTCCTGGCGCACATCAGCGGCAAGATGCGTATGCACTACATCCGTATCCTCCCTGACGACCGGGTCGTGGTGGAGCTGTCTCCGTACGACCTGACGCGTGGCCGGATCGTCTACCGGTACAAGTAGATCTTGCCCGCGCCCCGGGCCCGCCCGGAGCGATGGCACTGACCCGGAGAACCTCACCCCATGAAGGTCAAGCCGAGCGTCAAGAAGATCTGCGACAAGTGCAGGGTGATCCGCCGTCACGGCCGGGTCATGGTCATCTGCGACAACCCGCGCCACAAGCAGCGCCAGGGCTGACGCACGACCGATCCCTCTGCACTCATCGCAGGGATTCGCGCGACGCGAGCTGAATATGTTCATACGCAGAACCCGAGCCTTCGCGCTCGACACCCCCGGTTCGGAGGCCGGGGACCCGGTTCGTACCTGGTACGGCGGCCGGGAGCCGGTTCTGCGGAAGACCTCCGAAGATCACCAGGAGCCATTGAATGGCACGCGTTTCCGGTGTTGACATCCCGCGCGAAAAGCGCGTGGAGGTCGCCCTCACCTACGTGTTCGGCATCGGCCGGACCCTTTCGCAGCAGACGCTGGCGGAGACGGGCATCGACCCGAACACCCGTGTTCGTGACCTGAGCGAAGAGCAGCTGGTCGCGATCCGCGAGTACGTCGACAACAACATCAAGACCGAGGGTGACCTCCGTCGCGAGATCCAGGCCGACATCCGCCGCAAGGTGGAGATCGGCTGCTACCAGGGCCTCCGTCACCGTCGCGGTCTGCCCGTCCGCGGTCAGCGCACCAGCACCAACGCTCGTACCCGCAAGGGCCCGCGTCGCGCCATCGCCGGCAAGAAGAAGCCGGGCAAGAAGTAGTCCGCAGCGGACACCTGTCCACGGTCTTCGCTGTAGGACCGACCACCTCCCGTAGGAGTTAGCAGATGCCCCCCAAGGGACGTCAGGGCGCAGCCAAGAAGGTGCGCCGCAAGGAAAAGAAGAACGTCGCTCACGGCCACGCGCACATCAAGAGCACGTTCAACAACACGATCGTCTCCATCACGGACCCGTCCGGCAACGTGATCTCCTGGGCCTCCGCCGGCCACGTCGGCTTCAAGGGCTCCCGGAAGTCCACGCCGTTCGCCGCGCAGATGGCCGCCGAGTCGGCTGCCCGCCGCGCCCAGGAGCACGGCATGCGCAAGGTCGACGTGTTCGTCAAGGGCCCGGGTTCCGGTCGTGAGACCGCGATCCGCTCCCTGCAGGCCACGGGCCTCGAGGTCGGCTCCATCCAGGACGTCACCCCGACCCCGCACAACGGCTGCCGTCCGCCGAAGCGCCGCCGCGTCTGACGCACGGTCGCTTCGAGGATTCGGGCGGTACGACCCCGTAACAAGGGCCGTATCGCCCGTACCCTTGCAGTACCCGCACTTCTCACCGGGTGCGGTTTCCGTCGGGCGTCAAATAGCGGGCGTCCACGAAAGAAGGATCTGATCCACACATGCTGATCGCTCAGCGTCCCTCGTTGACCGAAGAGGTCGTCGACGAGTTCCGCTCCCGGTTCGTGATCGAGCCGCTGGAGCCGGGCTTCGGCTACACCCTCGGCAACTCCCTTCGCCGTACCCTCCTGTCCTCGATCCCCGGCGCCGCTGTCACCAGCATCCGGATCGACGGCGTGCTGCACGAGTTCACCACCGTGCCGGGCGTCAAGGAGGACGTCACCGACCTGATCCTCAACATCAAGCAGCTGGTCGTCTCCTCGGAGCACGACGAGCCGGTCGTGATGTACCTGCGCAAGCAGGGCCCGGGTCTGGTCACCGCCGCCGACATCGCGCCCCCGGCCGGTGTCGAGGTGCACAACCCCGACCTGGTCCTCGCCACGCTCAACGGCAAGGGCAAGCTGGAGATGGAGCTCACCGTCGAGCGCGGTCGCGGCTACGTCTCCGCCGTGCAGAACAAGCAGGTGGGCCAGGAGATCGGCCGTATCCCGGTCGACTCCATCTACTCGCCGGTTCTCAAGGTCACCTACAAGGTCGAGGCGACCCGTGTCGAGCAGCGCACCGACTTCGACAAGCTGATCGTCGACGTCGAGACCAAGCAGGCCATGCGTCCCCGCGACGCCATGGCGTCGGCCGGCAAGACCCTGGTCGAGCTGTTCGGTCTCGCCCGTGAGCTGAACATCGACGCCGAGGGCATCGACATGGGCCCGTCCCCCACGGACGCCGCCCTGGCCGCCGACCTCGCGCTGCCGATCGAGGAGCTGGAGCTCACCGTCCGCTCCTACAACTGCCTCAAGCGTGAGGGCATCCACTCCGTGGGTGAACTGGTCGCGCGCTCCGAGGCCGACCTGCTGGACATCCGCAACTTCGGTGCGAAGTCCATCGACGAGGTCAAGGCGAAGCTGGCCGGCATGGGCCTGGCCCTCAAGGACAGCCCGCCCGGATTCGACCCGACCGCTGCCGCGGACGCGTTCGGCGCCGACGACGACGCCGACGCCGGTTTCGTGGAGACCGAGCAGTACTGAGCACTCCGCGAGGAGGCCGGTTCTGTGACTGCGGGGCCGTCGTGGCTGGTCGCGCAGTACCCCGCGTCCCTTCGGGGGCGCGGACCCTCCGGGCGTTCCCGAAAGGGACGCCCGGATCTCCGACAGGCGACCGCCTGCTCGGATACTGACCCCGGTACCTGACACGGCCGGGGCAGACACCTAGGAGAAACACCATGCCGAAGCCCGCCAAGGGTGCCCGTCTGGGCGGCGGCGCCGCGCACGAGAAGCTCCTCCTCGCGAACCTCGCGAAGAGCCTCTTCGAGCACGGCCGCATCACCACCACCGAGGCGAAGGCCCGCCGCCTGCGCCCGTACGCGGAGCGTCTGGTCACCAAGGCGAAGAAGGGCGACCTTCACAACCGCCGTCAGGTGCTCCAGGTCATCACGGACAAGAGCATCGTCCACACGCTCTTCACCGAGATCGGCCCGCGCTACGAGAACCGTCCCGGTGGCTACACCCGCATCACCAAGATCGGTAACCGCCGTGGCGACAACGCGCCCATGGCCGTCATCGAGCTGGTCGAGGCGCTGACCGTGCAGCAGAACGCCGTGGGTGAGGCCGAGGCCGCCACCAAGCGTGCGGTCAAGGAGTCCGACGAGGCCAAGGCCGCGGAGACCACCGAGGCTCCGGCCGAGGAGACCGCTGCCGAGGAGTCGAAGGACGCGTAAGCGTGTCGCCGGGGACTGCCGGCCGACGGCCGCGGCACCGTCGTGGCCGGTCGCGCAGTTCCCCGCGCCCCTTCAGGGGCGTCGGCGGGCCCGTTCCCTTGCGGAGCGGGCCCGTTCTCGTGTTGCTGAGAGGATCTGTACGTGAGTGATGAAGCAGCGCCGGGGTCCGTGCGCGTCCGCCTCGACCTCTCCTACGACGGCGCCGGCTTCCACGGCTGGGCCAAGCAGGCCGGCGGCCGGCGCACGGTGCAGGGGGAGATCGAGGACGCCCTGCGCACGGTGACGCGGTCGAAGGAGACGTACGAGCTGACCGTGGCCGGGCGGACGGACGCCGGCGTCCACGCGCGCGGGCAGGTGGCGCATGTCGACCTGCCGGCGCCGGTGTGGGCCGAGCACCGCGAGAAGCTGCTCAAGCGGCTCGCCGGGCGGCTGTCCAAGGACGTGCGGGTCTGGCGGCTCACCGAGGCCCCGGCCGGCTTCGACGCCCGGTTCTCGGCGATCTGGCGGCGCTACGCGTACCGGGTGACGGACGACCCCGGCGGCGTCGACCCGCTGCTGCGCGGGCACGTGCTCTGGCACGACTGGCCGCTCGACCTGGACGCCATGAACGAGGCCGCGCAGGCGCTCGTCGGCGAGCACGACTTCGCCGCCTACTGCAAGAAGCGGGAGGGCGCGACCACCATCCGCACGCTGCAGGAGCTGAGCCTGGTGCGCGGCGCGGACGGCGTCGTCACGGCGACGGTCCGGGCGGACGCGTTCTGCCACAACATGGTGCGTTCGCTGATCGGCGCGCTGCTGTTCGTCGGGGACGGGCACCGCGGCCCGGAGTGGCCGGGGAAGGTGCTGGCCGCCGGGGTGCGGGACTCCGCCGTGCACGTCGTACGGCCGCACGGGCTGACCCTGGAGGAGGTCGGCTACCCCGCCGACGAACTGCTGGCCGCGCGCAACAAGGAGGCGCGGAACAAGCGCTCGCTTCCGTCGGCGGGGTGCTGCTGAGCTACCGGCCCGCTGCCGCGGAGGCCTGCACCTCGCCGCGGCGGTGGATCTGGCGGAAGGCGAACTCGGCCAGGTCGTCGCCGGTGCGGAAGACCTTCGTGTCCTTCTTGGCCACGTCTTTCCCGCTGGTGAAGCCGGAGATCGTGAAGTAGGCGTAGCGGCCGTAGGCGTTGCGTGTCGAGCGGCAGAACGCCCCGTCGCAGAACGGCTTGACGCCCTTGCCGGACAGCGAGCGCACGATGCTGCGGTCGTCGGTCTGGGCCTTGGCCTTCGTGGCCTGGGCCTCGGTGTCGAAGACGGCGACGCCGACGGTGACCGCGATGCCGCCGTTGCTGTAGGTGGCGCGGATCAGGCGGGTGCAGCCGTTCGCCGTGAGCACCTTGGGCAGGGTGCCGCCGGCGGCGGTGGCGCAGCTCTTGGTGTCGGCCGTGGCGCCCTTCTTGTACACCGCGTCGCCCATGGTCAGCCGGGTGCCCGGGAAGAGGGTGCCGGCGCTGAGCGGGGCGGTGTCCTTCTTGGCGCTGGATATGAAGTCCTTCGGATCCAGCGGCGGCGGCGCGCTGGTGGGCGCGAAGGACGGAGCCGTGGGCGAGCCGTTGGGCAGCGTGCCGCTGGCCGGCAGGCTGCTGGGCCCGGCCTCCGGGTCGCCGCCGCCGTTCGCGGAGACGACGGCCATGGCGACGGCCGTGCCCACGGCGATCACGGCGAGCGCGCCGCCGCCGATGAACAGCAGCCTCCGGCGTTTGTTCCGGGTCTCCGAGGCCTCCGCCAGCGCGGCCCAGTCCGGAGTCCCGTCGTCGGCGCCGCTGCTCCAGGGCTGCTGCGATTGCGGTTTCCAGGGATCCCACTGAGACTGGGGTCCCCCCTGCCCGTAACTCATGGGGCGCATCTTAGACGGGGGACGGGGTGTGTCGGACCGCGTGCGGCGGCATGCCGCGTTTGTCCGTCGGCATGCCTCGTTTTGACCCGTCCGGGGGGCGGGCGGTAACCTGCTTCTTCGTTGTGTATTGGCTTGCTCATTCTCACGGGACGGGCCCTTACACCGGTCCACCGGGCCGATGACCAGCGACCCACGTACGCGGTATGCGTCGCCGCAGTGAGGTCCAGGCTGTCGTGATCGTTTCGGTGACCTGTTCAGGACCATTCACTCGAAGCGAAGGCTACGAACCGTGCGTACGTACAGCCCCAAGCCCGGCGATGTGACGCGCCAGTGGCACGTCATCGACGCTCAGGACGTTGTCCTGGGCCGTCTCGCCACCACCGCAGCGACCCTTCTCAGGGGCAAGCACAAGCCGATCTACGCGCCGCACGTCGACGCTGGTGACTTCGTCATCATCATCAACGCCGACAAGGTGCACCTGTCCGGCAACAAGCGGACCCAGAAGATGGCGTACCGCCACTCCGGCTACCCGGGTGGTCTGCGTTCCGTCCGCTACGACGAGCTGCTCGACAAGAACCCCGAGAAGGCGGTCGAGAAGGCCGTCAAGGGCATGCTCCCCAAGAACACGCTGGGCCGTCAGATGCTCTCGAAGCTGAAGGTCTACAAGGGTGACCAGCACCCGCACGGCGCGCAGCAGCCGCAGCCGTTCGAGATCACCCAGGTCGCGCAGTAGTACCGGCCACCCCTAAGACTGAAGAGAATCTGAGGAGAATCGTGGCCGAGACCACTGCCGAGCAGCCGATCGAAGAGATCGACATCGAGAGCTACACCACCGAGTCCGAGGTCCCCGTCGAGGGTGAGTACACCTCGGAGTCGATGGCGTCCCGCTTCGGCGAGCCCCAGCCGGCCGCCGGCCTGGGCCGCCGCAAGAACGCCATCGCCCGCGTCCGGATCGTCCCGGGCACCGGCAAGTGGAAGATCAACGGTCGCACCCTCGAGGACTACTTCCCGAACAAGGTGCACCAGCAGGAAGTCAACGAGCCCTTCAAGGTGCTCGAGCTCGAGGGTCGTTACGACGTCATCGCCCGCATCGCGGGTGGCGGTGTCTCCGGTCAGGCCGGTGCGCTCCGTCTCGGTGTCGCCCGTGCCCTGAACGAGGCCGACGTCGACAACAACCGTGGCCCGCTCAAGAAGGCCGGCTTCCTCAAGCGCGACGACCGTGCGGTCGAGCGCAAGAAGGCCGGTCTGAAGAAGGCCCGCAAGGCTCCGCAGTACAGCAAGCGGTAAACAGCAGCTGCCTGCTCGTACTCCGAACGCCCCGGCGGCACGCCACATGTGCCGTCGGGGCGTTCGTTTATCCCGGCCAACGGCGTATAACGACACAAGACGCTCAAAGGCTTGTGTGATCGGATCGCATGGCGTCTGCCATCATTCCCGGCACATGGACGCTTCCTCAGGAGGACAAGTGGGACGACTCTTCGGCACGGACGGCGTGCGCGGTGTCGCCAATGCGGATCTGACGGCCGAGATGGCGCTCGGCCTCTCCGTCGCCGCGGCACACGTGCTGGCCGAGTCGGGCACCTTCGAGGGCCACAAGCCGACGGCGGTGGTCGGACGGGACCCGCGCGCGTCCGGGGAGTTCCTGGAGGCGGCCGTGGTCGCGGGCCTGGCCAGCGCGGGCGTGGACGTGCTGTGCGTCGGTGTGCTGCCGACGCCGGCGGTCGCCCACCTCACCGGTGCGCTCGGCGCCGACCTGGGCGTGATGCTCTCCGCCAGCCACAACGCCATGCCGGACAACGGCATCAAGTTCTTCGCCCGCGGCGGCCACAAGCTGGCCGACGACCTGGAGGACCGGATCGAGGCGGTCTACGACTCGCACCGGCACGGTGAGCCCTGGCAGCGGCCGACGGGCGCCGGGGTCGGCCGCGTGCGGTCGTACGGGGAGGGCTTCGAGCAGTACGTCGCCCACCTGCTGTCGGTGCTGCCCAACCGGCTCGACGGCCTGAAGATCGTCCTGGACGAAGCGCACGGCGCGGCCTCGGGGGTCTCGCCGGCGGTGTTCTCCCGGGCGGGCGCCGAGGTCGTCACGATCGGTGCCGAGCCGGACGGGCTCAACATCAACGACGGCTGCGGCTCCACCCACCTGGACAAGCTGAGGGCCGCCGTCGTCGGGCACGGCGCGCACCTGGGCATCGCGCACGACGGTGACGCCGACCGGTGCCTGGCCGTGGACCACACCGGTGAGGAGGTCGACGGCGACCAGATCCTCGCCGTGCTCGCGCTGGCGATGCGGGAGCGGTCCGAGCTGCGGGCCGACACGGTCGTCGCCACGGTGATGTCCAACCTCGGCTTCAAGCTGGCGATGGAGCGCGCGGGCGTCCGGCTCGTGCAGACGGCCGTCGGCGACCGGTACGTGCTGGAGGAGATGAAGCGGCACGACTTCGCCCTGGGCGGCGAGCAGTCCGGGCACGTGATCATCCTCGACCACGCGACGACCGGTGACGGCACGCTGACCGGCCTGCTGCTGGCCGCGCGGGTCGCCCAGTCCGGCCGTACGCTGCGGGACCTGGCCTCCGTGATGGAGCGGCTGCCGCAGGTGCTGATCAATGTCCCGGACGTGGACAAGTCCCGGGTGAAGACGTCCGCGGACCTTGCCGCCGCCGTCACCGAGGCGGAGCGGGAGCTGGGGGAGACCGGGCGGGTGCTGCTGCGTCCCTCGGGGACCGAGCCGCTGGTCCGGGTGATGGTCGAGGCCGCCGACATCGAGCAGGCCCGGTCGGTCGCGGGGCGGCTGGCGGACGCGGTGAAGTCGGCGCTGGGATAGTTCCGGGGGCCCGGGGCCGGCCTCGCCGGCCCTAGCCGCCGGTACGTTGCCGTTGCCTGGACCAGAAGTACTTCTGGGTGAGCAGCGTGGCCGTCCCCGCCAGGACGATGCCCAGCAGGTTCAGCAGGAGCTGTTCGATCGAGCCGGCGGTCTGGCCCGTGTCGCCGTAGGCGAGGGCCACCGCCGCGTTGGCGGCGGCCGGCACCGTCGTCACGGAGATGGCCACGCCCACCAGCGCGCCCGACTTGGCCGAGGTCAGGGACAGGGTGCCGGCGATGCCGGCGAGGACCGCCACGATGAACGAGAAGGCGTCCGGGGCGTACACGAAGGCGGTGTTGGGCCGCTCGCCCTCCAGGTCGGCCCGGTCGAACAGCCCGATGGCGTCCATGAAGAGGCTGAAGGCGACGGTGACCGCCACGGCCGCGGCGAATCCCACCAGCAGCGCGATCACCGAGCGCCACGCCAGTCGTGGGTGGCGCCGGACCAGGGCGGTGCAGATGCCGGCCAGTGGGCCGAACTCCGGGCCCACCGCCATGGCGCCCACGATCAGGATGGCGTTGTCCAGCACCACGCCGCACGCCGCGATCATCGTGGCCAGCGTGATGAAGGCCACGTAGGTGACCGACAGGGTCGACTCCTCGTGGGACGCCTCGGTCAGGCCCTCCCACAGCACCGCGTCCGCGCCCTCGCCCGGCGCCTCGTCCTCCGCCTTGTCCGCCCGCCGGGACAGGGAGAGGTCGATGTTCTCCATCGCGATGGACCCGGTCCTGTCCAGGCCGAGGCCGCGCAGCGAGGCGAGGAGTTCGTCGGCCGCCTCGCGCGCCACGTCGCACATCACCACGTCCCCGGCGGGATTGCGGGCGGCTCCCGGCAGGACGACGAGGTGGGTGGTGCCGACCGTCTTCTCGACCAGCCGCACCACCTCGTCCGTCGTCTCGGCCGGGGTGATCAGGCGCAGGTGCAGCATGACGCCTTTCTAACAGGTCGCCAGGGACACGTCACAGTTTCCGCAGCCTGAGCCGCTGCACCTTGTGGTCCGGGCCCTTGCGCACGACGAGGGCGGCGCGGCCGCGGGTGGGGGCGATGTTCTCGACGAGGTTGGGCTTGTTGATCGTCCGCCACAGGGTGCGGGCGTAGTCGACGGCTTCCTCCTCGGACACCTGGGTGTACTTGCGGAAGTAGGAGTTCGGGTTCTGGAAGGCCGTCTGACGCAGCTTCTTGAACCGGTTGACGTACCAGCGCTCGATGTCGTCGGCGCCGGCGTCCACGTACACGCTGAAGTCGAAGTAGTCGGCCAGGCCGACCCGGGTGCGGCCGTCCTTGCCGGGGAGCGCGGGCTGCAGGACGTTCAGGCCCTCGACGATCAGGATGTCCGGGCGGCGGACGGTGAGCCGCTCGTCGCGGACGATGTCGTAGATGAGGTGGGAGTAGACGGGGGCCGTCACCTCGCCCTTGCCGGCCTTGATGTCCGCGACGAACCGGGTCAGGGCCCGGCGGTCGTAGGACTCGGGGAAGCCCTTGCGCGACATCAGACCGCGGGCCTCCAGCTCCTTGGTGGGCAGCAGGAAGCCGTCGGTGGTGACGAGTTCCACACGCGGGTGTTCGGGCCAGCGGGAGAGCAGGGCCTGCAGCAGCCGGGCCACGGTGGACTTGCCGACGGCCACGGAGCCGGCGACTCCTATGACGAACGGGGTGCCGGACTGGGAGCCCTGTTCGCCGAGGAAGGTGTTCAGTGCTCCTCTCAGGCCGTCCGTGGCGCCGACGTAGAGGTTGAGGAGCCGGGAGAGCGGGAGGTAGATGTCCCGCACCTCGTCGAGGTCGATGACGTCGCCGAGGCCGCGGAGCTTCTCCACCTCCTCGGCGGTGAGCGGGAGCGGCGTCTTGTCGCGCAGCGCGCTCCACTCGGCGCGGGTGAGGTCGACGTAGGGAGTCGCCTCCGGCCTGTGCCGGTGGGCGCTCCGGGGCATCGAGGAGACCTGTGAGATCACAGTCCATTGTTAACGGAGTTTGAACGGGGCGGTGGGGTGGGGTGCGTCACGTGGGGGCGGCCCGTGCGGCATGGAGAAGGTCCCGCCGAGACCGGAGCCGGTACGGCTCCGTCCCCGCGGGACCCGAGTGGCGCTCGTCGGACCGGTCGTCCCCGGCCGACGTCGACGTGGTCGTCCACGAGGCCCCCGGGGTAGCAGAGCTCCCACACCGGGACGGTCAGCCGGGGAACCGGGAAACGGTCCGACGGCATCGGGAGGCCCCTTCGTGAAGGGGCCTCCCGACCTGTTTCAGCGCGTTCCCCGCATGTGGCCGAACCAGGACGGGTCGTCCATCGCGCCCTCGTCCTCGTGCCACTGAGGAGGCGCCGAAACGACGAAGCTCCTCAGGTCACCACCCAGCGCGAACAGACGCCCGGGCTTGACTTCCACCCCGTAGTCGAGGCCGATCTTCTCGCATTCCTCGTCGTCGGCACGGCGGATGACCAGGCCGTCGTAGCCGGGACGGAGCAGCATGAGGTCGACGTTGGCGAAGTGGATGTCGATCCGGGTGTCCGGTGGCCTGTCCCGGCTGCTGCGGAGGAGCAGCCTGCGATGACCTACGGCGTACTGCCAGACCTTGAAGTACCTGTCCGATCGGAACATCTCGGAACCGGTGGACTCCGGCGTCAACTCAACTCCCGCCATTCAGTGCGTCCCAGTTCGGTTCGGGTATGTGCACGACTTGCCCCTCTTTGCTGTAGAACGTGATGTTCCGCCATTCGAAGTTCTCCAGCTGTATCTGGAGGCCGATCTGACCCATTTCCCACTGAGTGGCTGCCCAGTCACCGGATCGCCAGGCCTTGTAGGCGAGCGCATACTGCTCAGCCGGGGAATCTCCATCGAAACCCTTCAGGCTGACTGCGACCTTGCCGTTGTTGCGCAGGACGTTCGAGACCTCGGTCATCCATAGGGCGATCGGCTTCCCGTTGACCTTGCCGACCACTTCCGCGAATGCGTCGCCGTTGAAGGTGTAGCCCCCCTGGATCTCCTTGGCCAGAGCTTCCGAGTGCTCGCCGATTCCGAGCACCATGGTTCCGGTCGGGCACGCATTCGTGTTGTGCACCAGAACCGGTGTCGTTCCGGCCAGCACATAGTAGGTGTGGAGGCTGTCGACAGTGAGGTTGTAGGCGGAGTGGAGCCCGTGGAAGCGGTGGACACGGACCACGGTGACGGTCGCACCACTGCTGGTACGCAGCGTCTGTCCGGGCCGCAGGTCGCCTCCGTCTATCCAGCGATGGGCGCTGGGTGACCAGAAGGGGTGGTGCTGAGTGGCGGTGATCCGGGCATGCCCGACGTCGATCGTGATGTCGGCGAAGTCGGTGTCGTCCGGTGTGTAGATGGTGCGGGAGACGGTGTGGGTTTCGGTTCGGCCGCTTTCGGGATCGGTGGCCAGGACCGCGTCGCCGATCCTGACGTCCTTGATCTCCTCGGTCGTTCCGTCGGCCATCAGCACGCGCGTGGTGCCCGGGAAGCTGTTGCCGGTGCACAACTTCCGCGCCTTGCCGAGAGCCTCCAGCGCCTTGGCACCGATTCCGGCGATTGCCTCTTCGGAGAGCCCGGCAGTGCGCAGGGCCTTCCAGGCGTCCGTGAATCCGATGCCGGTACGAGCGGCGGCGTCGAGGGCCTTGACGGCACGTGAGATCTCGGCGAGCGCGCCGTCGACCGGAACGTAGGTGGCGAGGCTCCAGGCACAGGCGGTCTTGTCGCCGTGCCAGCAGTCCATCAGGTCTTCGGCGAAGAAGGAGAACAGGATCGACCCGGCCACATCACCGAAGAGGCTCTGCCATCCGGCGCGGACGATGTCCTTGCCGGAGAACTTGTGCGTCCAGCCGTCGATCTTGATGTTCTTCAGCGTCGCTCGCTTGAGGAACTGCCACGCCGCCTTGGGGCAACCGTCGGCCGTGGCCTGGGCCTGGTCGTCGGTGCACAGGTAGAAGTCGGCCTCGTAGGTGACGACCAGATCGTATGTCGCGTTGCAGCCCTGGAAGGCCGCTTCGGGCATCCCCGGGCAGGTGCCGATCTGCTTGGAGCTGACGATCTCGACGGTGGACTCGTCCGGGACGGCGAACACGCCGGGAAGGCCCGTACCGGCTCCTTGGGATGCGTCCTTGTTGGCCTCCTCCCGTTCCGCCCGGTCGGCCGCTTCCTGGGCCTCCTTGGCGTACTTGTCGGCGTCCTTCGCCGCCTGTTCGGCCTCGGTCGCGGCGGCGTCGGCGCGGGTGGCGGCGGCGCGGGCGTCCTTGGCGTCCTGTTCGGCCTGGCTGGCGGCGGAGCGGGCGGCTGCGGCGTCGAGTTCGGCGGCGTCGGCGGAGTCGCGGGCGTCCTTGGCGTAGCCCTCGGCGTTGCCGGCCGCCTTGTCGGCGGCTGCCGCGTCGTCGGTGGCCTGCTGGTCGTACTCGATGGTGCGGGCCAGTGACGACTGTGCCGCTGCCGCGGCCTTGGCCGCGTCGGCGGAGTAGCCGAGGGCCTCCTTGGAGTAGGTGCGGGCGTCGGCGGCGTACTTGGCCGCGTTCGCCGCGTGCTGGTAGGCCTCCTTGGCGTCGCCCTTGGCCTGGTCGGCGAGGTTCTTGGCGGCGTCGGCCTCGGCGGCGGCGTTCTTGGCGTGCGCGTCGGCGACGGCCTGCTGCTGCTCGGCGATCGTCTTCGACGACTGGCCGGTCAGCACGACCAGGCCGGCGGCGGAGTCGGTGTCGACGTACGCGGAACCGAGCTGGACGGCGTCGTTGGCGGGGTTGGCGACCTGCTGGGCCGCTTCGCCCGCGTCCACGGCCGCCTGCGCGGTGACGTGGGCGTAGCCGGCGGCCTTGGCGGCGGCGGCGAGTGCGTTGCCGGCTTCCTTGTTCGCCGCGTCGGCCTGGGTCTTGGCGTCCTTGGCGTGCTGCTCGGCCTCGTCGGCCAGCTTGACGGCGGCCTTCGCCTCGGCGGCGGCGTCCTGGGACGCCTTGATGGCGTCCGCGGCGGCGCTGGTGGCGGTCTTCACCGCCGCGTCGGCCTTGAGCTTGTCCGCCTGCGCGGCGTCCGCGTCGGAGCGGGCACGCTTCGCGGCGGCTTCCGCGCGCGTGGCCGCGGCATCCGCGTCGGCCGCCGCCTTGGTCGCGGCGTCCGCCTCCGAACGGGCCCTGCCCGCCGCGGCTTCGGCCTGGTCGGCCGCCTTGTCCGCGTCGTTCGCCGCGGCACGGGCCGCGTCGGCCGCCGCGCCCGAGTCCAGCTTGTCGGCGTAGGCCTCCTTGGCGTCCGCCTTGGCGCGGGCCGCGTCCGCCTTCTGCTCGGCGTCCCACGCGTCGTCGCGCATCTCCTTGGCGTGGTCCTTGGCCGCGACCGCGTCGTCGCGCCGGTCCCCGGCCGTCTTCTCGGCGGCCTCGGCCCTGTCCTTGGCATCCTTCGCCTTCGTCGCCTCGGACTCGGCGTTCTTGCGGTGCTCGGCGGCCTCGGCCCGGCTGGCGGCGGCGTTCTCCTTCTCCGCCTTGGCCGTCTTCTCCTCGGCCTCCGCCGAGAGCCGCTTGGCGTGCGCGTCGGCGGCGGCCGCCTTCGCGTCACCCTCCGCCTTCACCGCGACGGCGAGCTTGGCCTCCGCGGTCTCCTTGTCCTTCTTGGCGTTGTCCCGGTGCACCTTGGCCGCATCGGCCGCGGCCTTGGCCTGCAACTCCGCCGCCTCGGCGGCCTTCTTACGGAACTCCGCCTTCGACTGCGCCGCCTGCGCCAACGCGCGCTGCGCGATCGTCGCGCTGTCCCCGGCCGCGGCGCGGGTCGCGGCCTCGGCGGTCTCGCCGGCCTTCTCCAGCGCCGTCAGCGCGGCGGCCGCACCCTTGGTGACCTGGTCCTTCTGCAGACCCACCAGCAGACCGCGACCCCGCGGAGCACCCGCCGCGTCAGCGATGCCGTACGCCGCCTGCAGCGCCGTGTCCGACGAGGTCGCCGCCTTCTGCCCGGCGGCCAGCTGCGTCTTGAGGACGGCCAGCTGGCTCTTCGCGGCGGCCTGCGCGGCCGACAGACCGGACTTGGCCTTCGTGAACTGCGCCGTGGTCGGATAGTCCAGCTTGTCGTCGCCGGTGTGACCCTCCGGGACGATCCTGAACTTCTGCGCGGCGGAGCCGTTGCAGGTCGACTGCACGGCGTCCTTGCTGTTGTCGAACGTCGGCAGGTGCACGCACTTGCCGGACGCCGCGTTCACCAGCGGACCGGCGCTGCGCACGTCGAACTTCCACTGCTGGGCCTTGGCGCTGCCGCAGTCCCGGATCTGGATCTTCGTACCGTCGGCGGTGGCCCCGTTCAGCACCTCCAGGCACTTGCCCGAGTTGATGTTGCGCAGGGTGTAGCCACCGTCGTAGGCAGCCCACAACTGCCACTTCTGCGCGGTGCTGCCGTTGCAGGTGTAGATCTGCACCGGGGTGCCGTTGGTCTTGCCGGCGCCCGCGACGTCGAGGCACTTGCCGGAAGCGCCCGGCACCTGGATGACCAGCGGGGCGTCACCGATGTAACCGAGGCCGCCGGGGGACCAGTAGTCCTGCCAGCGGGTGATGTGGTCGGCGACCCAGGACTGACCCAGCATCTCGGACAGCGCCTTCGCGCCCTTGGCCAGGGCGTCGGTGGCGTCCTTGTTCGCGTTGACGATCTGGTTGCGCTGCGTGGCCTGCGCGGAGACCTCCTGCTGCCACTCACCGGCCGCGGTGGACGTGGCGTCGTTCAGGACGGCGTCCGGGTCGAGCGGGTCACGCCAGGCGCAGGAGGCGAAGCGGGTCTTGAGGTCCTCGACCGCCACGCGGTACTCGGCCGTGCCCGGTTGCGGCGCCGTGCGCGGGAAACCGCCCGCGGACAGGAAGATCCGCGCGTCGTCCGCGCCCATCCCGGCGATGGACGTGTGCATCCACTCGAAGGCGTCGCGCTCGTCGAGCGCCCGGTTCCACTCGTCCCGGGTCTTGCCGTCCGGCGTCGGGTCCTGCCCGTACAGCGGGGTGCCGAGATCGTCGACGGCCTTGACGGTCTTGTCGTCGGCCTTCGGGGTGGAGTCCTCGTAGAAGTCGCTGTCGTTCTTCCAGAACCGGTCGGCGACCCAGGTGGTCAGGCCCGTCTGGTCGTAGAACGTCTGCTGGCCGTCGCCCGGGGAGCCGGGCGGCCAGTGGAAGCCGGTGACGGTGAATCCCCCTGGCGTCTCCAGGCCGTCGAGGGGCTTCTTCCATCCGTCCCGCAGAGCGGCGAGGTCGTCCAGCTGCTTGCCGGCGGCGTCGCGGTCGCTCTTGTAGGCGCCGGCCAGCGGCGTCTGCTCCCAGTTCTTCCGGTCGGCCAGGACATGGAGCCTGTCCGCCGGCTGGTTGAGACCGTCCTGCGCGACCGCGGCCATCGACGGGCCGCCCAGCCGCAGCACCTCGCTCATCAGGCACTGGTCCTGCCGCAATTGCTCGGCGGCCGTGTCGTCGTACCACGGGTGCGAGTCGCTCACGGGCTCGGCGTTCAGCCGTACCGAGCCGGGCTGGACGGCCAGACCGGCCAGCACCGCCAGCGTGGTCACCGAGGTGACGGCGGAGAAGATCTTTCGTGGACTTCGGGTTCCGCGCAGGCGGAACCAAGGTCTGGAATGCAAGAGCATCCCTTTCTCGGTCAGGGGGCTGTCGGCCGGAGGGGGGCGAAGAGCGGGAAGCGGAGACGAGCCGTGTGCTGAGGACGCCTCAGAAGCACACCGGGCCGGCCGGGCTGACGTGTGCCGATGGCCGGCGCGGCGGCATGACGATGTGACCCCTCCCCGTGAGCGACGCCGTTCCCCGGGTCGCGATGCGCGTGATGACGCGGTGGTCAGGCCGTGTCCGCGCGCGGCGTCACTTTAGGCATGTACACGCAGTCTCGAACAAGGGGTCGTTTTGTGGAGAGAGCGACTGGCGTGAAATCTCGCGGCGTCCGATCACGACCGCGAGCCGGACGAAGTCCTCACCTTCCCTGCATGAGCAAGGAATTCATGTGTGCTTCCGGTGGACAGGAGGAGCGTGGGAGGTGCCATGGCCGATTGAACTTGGCTGATTTTCGACCTCTCCGGCCGGTGGGGGCGGCAGCCCCGGAAACCGTTGGTACCCCCGTGCCGATTTCCGATTTCGGGCAGGCGGTGACCGTTTTCGGCGGCTCCCGGGTCGTAGGCTGCGCCACATGTGCGGAATCGTGGGATACGTAGGGTCGCAGTCGGCGCTCGATGTCGTGATGGCCGGGCTCAAGCGGCTGGAGTACCGGGGGTACGACTCGGCGGGTGTCGCCGTGCTCGCGGACGGCGGGCTGGCCGCGGCGAAGAAGGCCGGAAAGCTGGTCAACCTGGAGAAGGCGCTGGTCGAGGGGCCTTTGCCGACGGGTTCGACGGGCATCGGGCACACGCGCTGGGCCACGCACGGCGGCCCCACGGACGCCAACGCGCACCCGCACCTGGACAACGCGGGCCGGGTCGCCGTGGTGCACAACGGCATCATCGAGAACTTCGCCGTGCTGCGGGCGGAACTGGCCGAGCGCGGCCACGATCTGGCCTCCGAGACGGACACCGAGGTGGTCGCGCACCTGCTGGCCGAGGAGTTCTCGGTGACCGGGGGCCTCGCGGAGGCGATGCGGCTGGTGTGCCGGCGGCTGGAGGGCGCGTTCACGCTGGTCGCGGTGCACGCCGACGAGCCGGACGTGGTCGTCGGCGCACGGCGCAACTCCCCGCTGGTGGTGGGTGTCGGAGAGGGCGAGGCGTTCCTGGCCTCCGACGTCGCCGCGTTCATCGCCCACACGCGCTCCGCGATCGAGCTGGGCCAGGACCAGGTGGTGGAGCTGCGCCGCGACGGCGTCACGGTGACCGGATTCGACGGCCGGCCGGCCGAGACCCGCTCCTACCACGTGGACTGGGACGCCTCCGCCGCGGAGAAGGGGGGCTACGACTACTTCATGCTCAAGGAGATCGCCGAGCAGCCCAAGGCGGTCGCCGACACCCTGCTCGGGCGCATCGACCCGTCCGGCTCGCTGACCCTGGACGAGGTGCGGATCAGCCCGTCCGAGCTGCGCGAGCTCGACAAGGTCGTCATCGTCGCCTGCGGTACGGCCTTCCACGCCGGTCTGATCGCCAAGTACGCCATCGAGCACTGGACGCGCATCCCGTGCGAGGTGGAGCTGGCCAGCGAGTTCCGCTACCGGGACCCGATCCTGGACGGGCGTTCGCTCGTCATCGCCATCTCCCAGTCCGGCGAGACCATGGACACCCTGATGGCGCTGCGGCACGCCCGCGAGCAAGGCTCCAAGGTGCTGGCGATCTGCAACACCAACGGCTCGACCATCCCGCGCGAGTCGGACGCGGTGCTGTACACGCACGCCGGACCCGAGGTGGCCGTCGCCTCCACGAAGGCCTTCCTCACCCAGCTGGTCGCCTGCTATCTCGTGGCCCTGTACCTGGGCCAGGTCCGGGGCACCAAGTGGGGCGACGAGATCCAGGACGTGATCCGCGACCTGTCCCGGATCTCGGAGGAGGTCGAGCGGGTCCTGGAGACGATGGAGCCGGTACGGGCGCTGGCCCGCACCCTGGCCACCAAGGACACGGTGCTGTTCCTGGGCCGGCACGTGGGCTACCCGGTCGCCCTCGAAGGCGCCCTGAAGCTCAAGGAGCTGGCCTACATGCACGCCGAGGGCTTCGCGGCGGGCGAGCTGAAGCACGGCCCGATCGCGCTGATCGAGGAGGACCTGCCTGTGGTGGTGGTCGTCCCGTCACCGCGTGGCCGGTCCGTCCTGCACGACAAGATCGTCTCCAACATCCAGGAGATCCGGGCCCGCGGGGCGCGGACGATCGTGATCGCGGAGGAGGGGGACGAGGCGGTGGTCCCGTACGCCGACCACCTGATCCGCATCCCGGTCACGCCGACGCTGCTGCAGCCGCTGGTGGCCACGGTCCCGCTGCAGGTCTTCGCGTGCGAACTGGCCACCGCCCGGGGCAACGAGGTGGACCAGCCGCGCAACCTGGCGAAGTCCGTGACGGTGGAGTGAGACGGCTGGGCGGCGAGGTTCCCCAGGACGGCGTCGCCCACGCTCGCACCCCGGCCCCGCCCGGCCGCCCGGCGCGTCGACCTCCGCCGGATCACGGTGCCGCCGGCCCGGCAGGCGTGACGCCGCGGTCGGCGGCCGGAGCCGGGGACCCCGAGGGCGCCCGCCGGTCCGGCCGGCGGTCCCGTCGGGTGTCCGGGCCCGGTGTCCGGCACCGCTGCCCGGGACCGTGTCCGGGAACTGCCCGGGACCGCGTTCCGCTCGGCCGTCCCGAGGGGTGGTCCCGCTCAGCGGTCCTGGCCGGACCCGTCGGACCGGTCGCGGGCGCGCCGGCCCGCGAGGAGCTCCGGGTTGAGCCGTACGGCCTGGACCGCGTTGACGCCGACGATGCCGATCCAGCCGGCCACGATCCCGGTGATCCCGGCGAGGGCGCCGGCGATCGCGGACAGCGGGATCGCCAGGACCAGGGTGATCAGCGCGAAACCGTGGCGCTCGGCCCAGGTGTCGGCGTCCTTGGGCCGCCGGCTCCCGCGGGCCGCCGCCAGCTGCTGCTCGGCCAGGTGCCGCCGCACCCGGCGGTCCGTGACGTCGTCGATCCGCTGCTCGACCCGCTCCAGGAACGAGTCCACCAGCGCGGAGTCGTACTCCTCACCCAGTTCCCTGCGGGTCCGTACGGTGGCGTCGAGGTCCTTGCGCAGGTCCATGTCCTGTTTCAGCCCGACGTCTCGCGGGTCCGGTGCGCTCATGCGGTTCACCCTAGGGAGCGGTCAGGCCCTCCGCACTGGGGACAGCCCCCCTCTTCGCGTCCTCGGGCGGCTCGGGCGGGACCGCCGCGTTCCGCCGTGCGACCAGCCAGTACGCCGGCGCGGGTACGGCCAGTCCGACGATCCAGGAGATGTCCGCGCCGCCCAGCGGGTCCACCAGCGGACCGGTGTAGAAGCCCGTGGCGAGGAAGGGCAGCTGGGCGAGCAGGCCCAGCGCGTAGACCCCGAGCGCGTCCCAGCGCCACGCGCCGTAGCGGCCGTTGGGGTCGGACAGGGCCGGGATGTCGTACCGCTCCCTGGAGATCAGGTAGTAGTCGACCAGGTTGATCGCCGACCAGGGCGTGAAGAACGTCAGCAGGAACAGCAGGAAGTCCTTGAAGGACGACAGGAAGCTGTCCTTGCCCAGCAGGGCCACGGCCGTGCCCGCGGCCATGACCAGCGCGATGTACGCGGCCCGCCCGGTGCGGGACAGCCGGCGCTGTCCGCGGAAGCCGCTGACGCTCGTCACCATCGACATGAAGCCGCCGTAGGTGTTGAGGACGTTGACGGTGAGCTTGCCGAGGGCGATGACGAAGTAGAAGAGGGACGCGACCAGGCCGGTGCCGCCGAGCGCGACGACGTAGCCGACCTGGCTCGCCAGGAACTTCTCGCCCGCCGTGGCCGCGACCAGCACACCGAAGGTCATCGACCACTGCGCGCCGAGCGCCGAGCCGGACAGGGTCCACCAGAAGGTGGCCTTCGCGGACGTGGTGCGCGGCAGATAGCGCGAGTAGTCGGCGACGTACGGGCCGAACGCCAGCTGCCACGACGCCGACAGGGACACGGCCAGCAGGAACATCGGCAGCGAGAAGTGGGCGTCGTGCGCCAGGGCGGTGACGTCGGCGCGCTCCAGCAGGCGGATGCCCAGGTAGACGAAGGCGAGTGCGCAGACGGTGCTCGCGACGCGGCCGAGGGCGTGGATGACCCGGTAGCCGACGGCCGCCGTGACCGCGGTGACGGCCGCGAAGACGACGATGCCGGTCGTGTCGTTCGTGTGCGTCAGCTCGCCCACCGCCTGCCCGGCCAGCACGCTGCCGGAGGCGAAGAAGCCGACGTACATGACGACGACCAGCAGCAGCGGTACGACCGCTCCGCGCACCCCGAACTGGGCCCGCGACTGGATCATCTGCGGCAGGCCGAGCCTGGGGCCCTGGGCCGAGTGCAGGGCCATCACGGCGCCGCCGAGCAGATTGCCGAGCAGCAGTGCGGTCACCGACCACACCACGTCACCGCCGAAGACCACCGCGAGGGCGCCGGTGACGACGGCCGTGATCTGCAGGTTCGCCCCGAGCCACAGGGTGAACTGGCTGACGGCCCTGCCGTGCCGCTCCTCGTCGGGGACGACGTCGATCGAGCGCAGTTCCACCAGGCCGCTCATCTACTTCACCAGCCCGTGCTGCTTCGCGTACGTGTCCGCCACGTCCTCGGGGTCCTTCTTGTCCTTGTCCACCAGCCGGTTGAGCTCGGTGAGCTGGGCGGTGGTCAGAATGTTCCCGAGCCGGGCGAGCGCCTTGCGGACGGTGTCGTCGGCCTTGCGGTCGGCGATGAGGGGGACTATGTGCTGGCTGGGGATCAGGTGCTGGGGGTCGGACAGCACCACCCAGTCCTCGGCCCTGATGTCGGTGTCGGTGGTGAACAGGTTCGCCACGTCCACGTCGCCCTTCTTCAGCGCGCCCTTGACCAGCGGACCGTCGGAGTCCAGCGACTTGAACTCCTTGAACTCCACGCCGTACACCTCCTTCAGGCCGACCGCGCCCACCTGGCGTTTCTTCACCTCGGGAGCGGCGCCGATCACCAGCTCGCCGTTGTGCCTCCTGAGGTCGGCGAGCGAGGCCAGACCGTACCTGCGTGCCGTCTCGCGGGTGACGACGAAGGCGTCGGAGTCCTCCGCGAGCCCGTAGGGCAGCACCTGCAGGCCGGCCGGCAGGGCGAGGGTGAGGGCGTTCTGCATGGCACCCGACTCGGTGGGGGTGGCCTTCGGGTCGAGGTAGTTGAGCAGGGCGCCCTGGTACTCGGGCAGCAGGTCGATGTCACCGCCCCGCAGGGCCGGGATGACGATCTCCCGGGTGCCGAGGTTGGGGCGGACGCTCACCTTCACCCCGGCGCCGCGCAGGGCCGCGGCGTACAGGTACCCGAGTACCTGGTTCTCGGTGAAGTTGGCCGTGCCGATGGTGACTCCGCCTTTGCTGGAGCCGCCACCGCCGGCGCCGGAGCCGTCGCCCTTCAGGGAGGTGACGCCGCTCGCGCAGGCGGAGAGTGCGGGGGCCGAGGCGACCGCGAGCAGGCCGCCGAGGACAGTACGACGATTCATCGGGGTTCCCAGTCAGTCGGGCCGTCAGGCGGTGCGGTGGCGGAAGAGGAGGCGCTGGAGGCCGGACAGGGCCAGGTCCAGGGCGATGGCGACGACGGCGACGAGCACCGCGCCCCCGAGCACCTGGACGAGATCGCGCTGGGCGAGGCCGTCGAAGACGTAGCGGCCCAGGCCGCCGAAGGAGACGTAGGCGGCGATGGTGGCCGTGGCGACGACCTGGATCAGGGCGAGGCGCAGGCCGGTCATGATCAGCGGGAGGGCGAGCGGCAACTCGACCTGGAGCAGGACCTGGTGGCCGCGCATCCCCTGGCCGCGCGCGGCGTCGCGCACGTCCGGGTCCACGGCCGTCATGCCCGCGTAGGTGTTGGTGACGATCGCCGGGACCGCGAGCGCGACCAGCGCGACGTACACCGGCAGCATCGACAGGCCGCCGGCCAGGAAGACCAGGACGACCAGGCCGACGGTCGGCAGGGCGCGGCCGAAGGAGGCGAGGTTGATGGCGAGGAACGCGCCCCGGCCGGTGTGGCCGATCAGCAGGCCGAGCGGGAGGCCGATGGCGGCCGCGATGAGCGTGGCCAGCAGCGAGTACTGGAGGTGTTCGGCGAGGCGGTGCGCGATGCCGTCGGGCCCGGTCCACTGGGCGCCGTCGGTCAGCCAGCCGCCGAGGTTCGCGAGGAGTTCGTACATGTCAGGCTCGCCGCCTCTGCCAGGGGGTGAGGGCGTACTGGAGGGCGACCAGGGCCGCGTCCGCGACGACGGCGAGGAGCAGGGTGAGCACCACTCCGGCGATCACCGGGGTCGGGAAGTCGCGCTGGAAGCCGTCGGTGAAGAGCTGGCCGAGCCCGCCGTCGCCGATGTAGGTGGCGACGGAGACGAGGGAGATCGACATCACGGTGGCGATGCGGACCCCCGCCATGATCACGGGCAGGGCCAGCGGGATCTCGACCGTGAGGAGCGTGCGCAGCGGGCGCGTGCCCATCGCCTTCGCCGCCTCCTTCACCTTCACCGGGACCGAGTCGAGGCCCTCGACGGTGTTCCGCAGCAGGACGACCAGGGTGTAGACGGTCAGGCCGGTCACGGTCGTGGTCCGGGTGAGGCCGCTGACCGGCAGCAGGAGCACGAAGATCGCGATCGAGGGGATGGTGAACAGGACGTTCGAGGCGCCGAGCAGGAAGCCGCGCAACGGGCGGATCCGGTGGGCGACGACGGCCAGCGGGAGGGAGATCAGCAGGCCGAGCAGGACGGCCGTGAGGGCGGCCTGCAGGTGGGAGAGGGTGAGGGTGGTGAGGTCGTCGGTGTGGGCGGCTATCCAGGACCAGTCGATCGTCATGCGGCCACCCGCACTTCGGCGTGGGCCCGGCCGGCGTGCTCGTGGACGTCGTCCCGGGAGGAGACGCCGGTGAGCGTGCCGTCGGCGGCGACGCGGACGATCAGGCCGGTGGGGGAGGAGAGCGACTCGTTGAGGGCCGACAGCAGGGAGTCGGTGTCCCTCAGCGGGCGCACGGGCAGTTCGGCGCCGGCCGAGGACCAGTGCAGGGGCCTGTTCGCCGGATCCAGGACCAGGGACCAGGCGCCGCCCTCGGGGGCCGGGCCCTGGGGCACGTCGGCGAGGGTCGTCAGCGACAGGAGCTTCAGCCCGCGCTCGGCGCCGAGGAAGCCGGCCACGAAGTCGTCGGCGGGGCGGGCGAGCAGTTCGGCGGGGGAGGCGCACTGGACGAGGTGCCCGCCGGTGCGGAAGACCGCGATCTGGTCGCCGAGCCGGACGGCCTCGTCCACGTCGTGGGTGACGAAGACGATGGTCTTGTTCAGGTCCTTCTGGAGTCTGAGCAGTTCGTCCTGCAGCTGGGTGCGGACCACGGGGTCGACCGCGCCGAAGGGTTCGTCCATCAGCAGGACCGGCGGGTCGGCGGCGAGGGCGCGGGCGACGCCGACGCGCTGCTGCTGGCCGCCGGAGAGCTGGTGCGGGTAGCGCTTGCCGGCGTCGGCGGCGAGGCCGACGGTCTCCAGCAGTTCGGCGGCGCGGGCCCGGGCCTCGCGGCGGCGCCGGCCGAGCAGCAGCGGGACGGTGGCGATGTTGTCGAGCACCGTGCGGTGCGGGAAGAGGCCGGCCTGCTGGATGACGTAGCCGATGGAGCGGCGCAGCTCGGCCGCGTCCTGCCGGGTGACGTCCCGGCCGCCGACGCGGATCGTGCCGGAGGTCGGTTCGACCATGCGGTTGATCATCCGCAGGGTGGTCGTCTTGCCGCAACCGGAGGATCCCACCAGGACGGTGATGCCGCCCTCCGGGATCTCCAGGTGGAGATCGTGGACTGCCGTGGTGCCGTTGGGGAAGCGCTTGTGGACCGCATCGAACTGGATCATGAGATGTCCCTTGCCCGGCTGTATAACGTCATGCAGAGTTCTTGGTGTCTGAATAGATTGTCAATGGGCCGGTGTTAATCCGAGGTAACCGATGGCCGCAGGGCAAGACCTGATGTCACGGTTGAGGGGAGTTTGGGCTTGATGTCGTCTCGCATGGTGGACGCGCCGGAGTCCGTGCGGTCCAGGACCGTCGTCCTCGACGGCGCCGGACTCGGCGTCGAGGACGTCGTACGGCTCGCCGACGGCGCCGCCGTGCCGCTCCCCGGCGCCGCGGCGGTCAAGCGGGTCGAGGAGTCCTGGAACGCCGCCCGGCAGATCGCCGCCACCGGCCGCGTCTACGGCCGCTCCACCGGAGTCGGCGCGAACCGGAACGAGGACGTGCCCACCGAGGCGGCCGCCGGGCACGGCCTGCGCCTGCTGCGCAGCCACGCCGGCGCCATAGGCGAGGAACTCCCGGCGCGGCAGGTGCGCGCCATGCTCGCCGTCCGGGCCAACCAGCTGCTGGCCGGCGGCGCCGGACTGCGGCCCGGTGTGGTCACCGCCCTGTGCGAGGCGCTGGAGACGGGCGCCTACCCGGTCGTCAACGAGTTCGGCTCCGTCGGCACCGGCGACATCGCGGCACTCGCCCAGGCCGGACTGGCCCTGGCCGGGGAGCACCCGTGGCGGGGCGCCGGCGCCCCCGCCCCGCAGCCCCTCGACAACAACGACGCCCTCGCCCTGATCAGCAGCAACGCCCTCACCCTCGGCCAGTCCGCGCTCGCCCTGCACGAGCTGCGCGGCCTCATCGGCGCCACCCAGGTCGTCGGGGCGCTGTCCCTGCTCGCCGTCGACGGCTCCCACGAGGCCTACGCCGCACCCGTGCACGCCGCCCGCGCGCACCGGGGCAGCGCCGAGGTGGCACGCCGGATGCGGGAGCTGGTCGGCGCCGCGGACCGGCCGACCCCGCCACTGGGCCGGCTCCAGGACCCGTACGGGTTCCGCTGCCTGCCCCAGATCCACGGCCCGGCGCAGGACGCCGCCGACGCCCTGGAGCAGGTCCTGACCGTGGAGATCAACGCGGCCGCCGAGAACCCGCTGATCGCCCCCGAGGACCTGGCCGCCTACCACCACGGCGGCTTCTACCAGGCCCAACTCGCGCTCGCCCTGGACCACTTCAGGCTGGCGGTGACCCAGGTGGCCCGGCTGTCGACGTCCCGCCTGTCCACGCTCAACGAGCCCGCCTACACCCGGCTGCGCCCCTTCCTCGCCGACCACGAGCCGGCCTCCTCCGGCGTGATGATCCTGGAGTACGCGGCCGGAGCCGCCCTCGGCGATCTGCGGGCCTTCTCCGCCCCCGCCTCGCTCGGCCACGCTGTACTCTCCCGGGGCGTCGAGGAACAGGCGAGCTTCGCCTCGCTCGCCGCGCGGCAGACCCTGCGCGCGTGCGGTGCGTACCGCCTGGTGGTCGGCTGCGAACTCGTCGCCGCCGTCCGGGCGTTGCGCCAGCGCGACCTGAGGCCCGAACCGGGGCTGCCCGTCGGCCGGGCGTTCGCGCTCGCCGAAGCGGTCCTCGACGCCGACCCGGCCGACCGGCCGCTCACGGGCGACGTGACGGCGGCGGCCGCACTGCTCGACCGGTTCACGGACATCTGGAGGGGGAGCACGCCATGAGCGTCGACCGGAGTACCGACATCAGCACGGGTGGCACGTCCAGGGCCACGGACAGCCCGGCCACCCGGCTGCAGGCGCTCTTCGAGGGGCACCGGCTCACGCCGACCCAGCGCCGCATCGCGCACAGCATGGTGCGCCGGGCCGCCGACGTGCCCTTCCTGTCCAGCGTGGAACTGGCCGAGCTGGCCGGGGTCAGCCAGCCGTCGGTGACCCGGTTCGCCGTCGCGCTCGGCTTCGACGGCTACCCCGCCCTGCGCAGGCACCTGCGCGAGGTCGTGCCCGCCGAACCGGCCGCCGAGGCGGGCTCGTTCAACGAGTACCAGCAGGCCGTCGAGGCCGAGATCGAGAACCTCAGGCACCTCGCGGAGCTGCTCGCCGACCCCCGCCCGGTGCAGAAGGCCGGCCGGATCCTCGCCGCCTCCCGGCCGCTGCCGGTGCTCGGGCTGCGCGCCGCCGCCTCCCAGGCCTACGGCTTCGCGTACTTCGCCGCCAAGGTCCACCCGGACGTCCGGCTGCTCGACGAGGGCGGCACGATGATCCAGGACCGCATCGACGCGGCCGTGCGCGCGGGCGCCACGGCCCTGCTCTGCTTCGCCCTGCCCCGGCATCCGCGCGAAGTCGTCGACACCCTCGCCTACGCCAAGGAGGCGGGACTGACCGTCGTCACGGTCGCCGACTCCGCCTTCGCGCCGGTCGCCAAGTACTCCGACCTCCTGCTGCCCGCCGCCGTCGGCACCGGGCTCGCCTTCGACACCGCGTGCGCGCCGATGCTGCTCGGCCGGGTGCTGCTGGAGGCGCTCTGCGACGACCTGCCGCAGGCACAGGCCCGGCTGGAGGAGTTCGACGCGAAGGCGGCCGCCCGCGGGCTGTTCGTGGAGTGAGCCGCCGCTCTCTCATGTTCGTCTCACGTTCGGCCGTTAACTTCCCCGCGAAGACAGGCAGTGCGCGAGGACGTGACACGGGAGGCCGACGTGGCGCGCGGAGGACAGGGACTGGCCCGGGTGGCCGTCGTCGTACGGGCGGGGGCCGCCCCGATGTGGTGGCTCGGGGTGTTCGCGGCGGGGATCGGTGTACTGGTGCCCGGGCTGACCGGGCGCCGGATCGGCGTGGCGGCCGGAGCCGCGCTGTTCCTCCTCGGCGCGGCCGTGGTGGCACTGGCGAGCCGCGGCCGGTACGCCGCCCTCGCCCGCGGGGCCGCCCGCGCGGGCAGGTACGACATCCTGCAGGACCGGGCGGTGACCGTGCGCAACTGGCGCCGGGGACACCGCTGGTGGCTGCTGGCGGCCTTCCTCGCGGCGCTCGGCTCGTCCTTCGCGGTGCCCGCGGCCGGCGGCATGCTGCTCGCCGGGCTCGGCACCGGGCTCCGGCTGAAGGCCGCCTGGCTGGGCCGGCGCGAGCGGGCCGAGGAGACCTTGCTGTGGGTGCGCGTCGACTGGCTCGACGCCCGCGGCGGCCGGCCGGCGGGCAGGGCCGTGAAGGCCCTGCGCGGCACCGGCGTCGCGGCCGGCGACGCGGCCCCGGGCGGGGCCCGCCGCCGTACCGCCGCCCTCGTCTAGACCTCGAGTTCCGCCTCGATCTTCTTCAGCTGGTGCCGGGCCATCGCCAGGTTGGCCCGGCTCGCGTCGAGGACCAGGTAGAGGAACAGGCCGTTGCCGCCGCGGCTGTTGAGCAGGCGGATCAGGTGGTACTGGTCCGAGAGGGTGATGAGGATGTCCTCGATGCCGCCCTTGAGGCCCAGCATCTCCATCGTGCGCATCTTGGCGCGGATGACGTCGGTGTTGCCGGCGGCCGCCACGTTCAGGTCGAAGGTCTTGCTGCCGCCCATCGTGCCCAGCGCCATTCCGCTGGTGTAGTCGACGAGCGCGACGCCGGTGGCACCTTCGATGGAGGTGAGCGCCTCTTTCAGTGCGGTCTCGGTGTTCGCCATGGTGAGTCCTCTCGGATCGTTCAACTGTCGGTTGCGGTGCGCGCTTCGGCGCCCGGGGTGCGGGTCGTGCGGGTCGTGCGGGTACGGGCCGGCGGTGCGGTGCTGACGGCGCCCAGAGGTCTCCCGGCCGGGCGGGCGGCCCGGGCGGCGGCCTCGGCGGCGTCGAGCAGTTCCCCGACGCGGGCGCCGGCCCGGCGGCCCTCCAGGTGCAGCCGGCCCACGTTGACCCGGTCCTGGGCGAGCAGGGTCAGTACGGCGGTCCGGCCGGCGGCGTAGGTGGCGATGTAGCCGTGCTCGCCGCGCACCAGCAGTTCGCGGAAGCCGCCGTGCCCGGTGGCGTCGGCGACGCGGACCGCGACGCCCAGCGCGGCCGCGGTCAGCGCCGACAGGCCGTCCGGGTCGACCCCGGGGGTGTCGTGGGCCACGACGAGCCCGTCGACGCCGGCCGCGAGGGCGCCGGTGAGCTGGGGCACCCGGTTGCGCAGCCGGTGCAGCTCGTCCAGGACGGAACTCCGGTCCTCCTCGGACACCATCAGCTCTCTCCTCTCGGCGGGGCGGTGCCGTTCAAAGCGCCTCCAGCGCATCCCTGAGCCTCTTCAGCAGCGCGACGTCGGGGTCGGTGACCGGGGGTGGGGGCGGCGGGACGGGGTCGGTGAACAGGGGTGCCACCGGCGTCACGTGTCCGGCCGCCGCGAGCCGGCGCACGTCGACGAGGGTGTGGAAGGCCTGCCGGCCCAGGTTCCGGGCGATCTCGGCGGCCGTGCGGACCCCGTCCACCCGGTCCAGGACCGCCCGCTGCCGGGGCGTGACCGGCGCGCCGTGGGCCGGGTCCGCGCGGATCAGCGGCGCGCTGTCGGCGGCCGGGTCGCGCCACAGCCGGTGCAGCAGCAGACGGCGGCGCAGCGTCTCGCGTTCCAGCGCCACGACCGGGACCGAGGGCAGCGGGCCGGGCCGGGGCGTGTTGTCGTAGCGGAACCGGCCCGGGGTGCTGCTCGGCGCCAGCGCGAAGTACCCGGCGTCGTACAGCGCGTCCAGGTGGCACAGTTCCAGCGCGCCCGCGGGCAGCAGCCCCGAGTCCAGCAGCAGTTCGGCGGCCTGCAGCGGGCCGGCGGCCCGGGCGGCGGCCCGCTGCCAGGCGGCGCCGGCGAGGGTGCCGTGGGCGGTGAGGAGCACGTCGAGGCCGGGGGCCAGGGGGCTCTCGGCGTGCACCACCCGGCCCTCGGCGAGGTACAGGGTGCCGTGCTCACGGAGCAGGACGCCGGTGGCCCGCTCCTCGGCGAGCCGGGTCAGCATCGGCGACAGGGCGCGCGCCAGCGCCTTGTCGCGTACCGGCAGCGGCGGCGGAGGGGTTCGGACCATGGTCATCCGAGCACCAGCCGCGCGGCCATCTCGCCCAGCCGTATTCGGGCCAGCGCGAGGTTGCCCTCCTCACGTCCGAGCCACAGGTGCAGGAACACACTGCTGTCGAACGACGTGTCCACGAACCGCAGCAGGTGGTAGCTGTCGTGGTTGCTGACGATCACGTCCTCCACCGGAGGCCGGCCGTCCGGGACGGCGCCGGCGGTGAAGGCGCCGTGCTCGGCGGCCATCCGGGCCAGCTCGGCCGCCTCGGCGGCGGTCGTCTCGTGATCGCCGCCGGGGGCCTCCCCGACCGTGCCGAGCGCCAGTCCGCTCGTCCAGTCGACCAGTGCGGCCCCCCGGGCACCGGGCAATCGCATGGCTTCCAGCAGGCACTCGTCGATTCCGGGCACCGTGGCTCCCCTCCCGCCTGGGTCTCCGGCTGAGTGACGCCGACACTACGCAACGTGTGCGCGACGGGTGAGGCCTTTGGCATTTTCCGGCGGAACATGCTTCCGGAGTACTACTGTTGGGCAACTGACGTTTGCCTCAGGGCGGTTGACCCGTTCGTCCAGGGCCGCCCGGGGTGCGTCAGCCGCGCTCGGGCGTACCCAGGGCGGTGAGTGCCGGGGTGTGTGCCCCGCCGGCCTCCGCCACGATCTCCGTGATCGTCTGGGGCTCCCGCGCGGTCGCGAAGGTGATGCCGCCCGCGCCGTCGGGTGCGAAGCCGTAGACGCCCGGCCGGGCGAGGGAGTTGTACGAGTAGTGGTGGGCGAAGTAGTACGCCCCCGTGTCGAGCGCCGCCGCGTAGTCGCCCTGCTCCAGCCGCGGCAGCGCGCGGCCCTCGGCCAGCAGGTCACCCGAGAAGCAGGCCGGTCCCGCCACGTCCTGCACCACGTCCGGCCCCGCCTTGGGGCGTCCCTTGGCGTCGTACGCGGCGATCCGCAGCGGCCAGGCCTGCGGCGCGTACACCGTGCGCGTCGCCACCTGCACGCCCGCGTGCGTCACCGCGATCCGCCGGCCGCCCGCGCTCTTGGCGTACTCCACCCGCGCCACCACCGTCCCGTGCTTGGCCAGCAGCGACCGCCCGAACTCGGTCACCAGTCCGTACCGCCCGTCGAAGAGCCCCGGGACCTCCCGCGCCAGCAGCCGCGCGAACCGCGCGTACGTCGGTGCCGTCGCCTCGGAGCCGAAGTTCACCGGCAGCCCGCCGCCGATGTCGAGCGTGTCGATCTGCCGCCGCCCGGCGCGCGCGTTGATCTCCTCGGCCAGCGCGTACGTCTCCGCCACGCCCCGCGCCAGCAGCGGCAGCGGAATGCCCTGCGAGCCGGTGTGCGCGTGCAGCCGGGTCAGCCACGGCCGTTCCAGGAACGCCCCGACGACCCACTCGCGCGCCCCCTCGTCGCGCAGCGCCACCCCGAACTTCGACGTCGTGGTCGCTGTGGAGGTCGCCCCGATGCTGCCGCCGCCGACCTGCGGATTGACCCGGATGCCGAGCGGGGAGCGGACGGGAGCGGACCGGACCGCGGCGTCCAGCCGGTCCAGCTCCTGCGGGTTGTCGGCGTTCACGGCGATGCCCAGCGCCAGCGCCTCGCGCAGCTCCGCCGGCGTCTTGGCGGGCGAGTCCAGCACCGTCCGGGCGGGCGGCACCCCGGCGGCCCGGGCCAGCGCCAGCTCCCCGGGGCTCGCCACCTCCGCGCCGATGCCGGCCTCGTGCAGCAGCCGCAGTACCGGCACCAGCGGGGTGGCCTTCACCGCGAACGCGTGCAGGACCGGCGTCCCGGGCGCGGTGACCGCGTCGAAGGCCGCCCGCAGGGCCGCCGCCGACCGCCGGATCCCGGTGACGTCCAGCAGGCCCACCACGGCCGCCTCCGGCCCCAGCAGACCCTGCTCGACCGCCGCCCGCACCGCCTCGTCCCGCCGGCCGGAGCGTTCCTGGGCCTCAGTGTCGTCGTCGTGCTGCACGGCTTCCCCATCCTGTCTCGGCTACCGGTCCTTCCAGCCAAACATCCGCCGCGCGCCGACGGGGCCCCACCGATGTATTGACTAGTTCTATTCAGATGGCCAGGATGTGAATAGAGGAACTAACAGGAGGAGCAGACGATGTCGGGACCCCGCCCCGTACGAGCCCCGCGCGGCACGGAACTCAGCGCCCTGGGATGGCAGCAGGAAGCCGCCCTGCGGATGCTGCAGAACAACCTCGACCCCGAGGTCGCCGAGCACCCCGACAAGCTCGTCGTCTACGGCGGCACCGGCAAGGCCGCCCGTGACTGGCGCTCCTTCGACGCCATGGTGCGCACGCTGCGGACCCTCAAGCAGGACGAGACCATGCTGGTCCAGTCCGGCCGCCCCGTCGGCGTGATGCAGACCCACGAGTGGGCCCCGCGCGTCCTCATCGCCAACTCCAACCTCGTCGGCGACTGGGCCAACTGGGAGGAGTTCCGCCGCCTGGAGGCCCTCGGCCTGACCATGTACGGCCAGATGACCGCCGGCTCCTGGATCTACATCGGCACCCAGGGCATCCTCCAGGGCACCTACGAGACCTTCGCCGCCGTCGCCGCGAAGAAGTTCGGCGGCACCCTCGCCGGGACGATCACGCTCACCGCCGGCCTCGGCGGCATGGGCGGCGCCCAGCCCCTCGCCGTCACCATGAACGACGGCGTCGCCCTCTGCATCGACTGCGACCCGCGCGCCATCGAGCGCCGCATCGAGCACCGGTACCTGGACGTCCGGGCCGACTCCCTCGACCACGCGCTGCGCCTGGCCGTCGAGGCCCGCGACCAGCGCCGGCCGCTGTCCATCGGGGTCCTCGGCAACGCCGCCGAACTGGTCCCGCAGCTCCTCGCGATGGACGCGCCGATCGACATCGTCACCGACCAGACCTCGGCCCACGACCCGCTGGCCTACCTGCCCGTCGGCATCGCCTTCGAGGACATGGCCGACGCCGCCGCCAAGGACCCGGCCGGCTTCACCACCCGGGCGCGCGAGTCCATGGCCCGGCACGTGGAGGCCATGGTCGGCTTCCAGGACGCCGGCGCGGAGGTCTTCGACTACGGCAACTCCATCCGCGGCGAGGCCCAGCTGGCCGGATACGACCGCGCGTTCGCCTTCCCCGGCTTCGTCCCCGCCTACATCCGGCCGCTCTTCTGCGAGGGCAAGGGCCCCTTCCGCTGGGCCGCCCTGTCCGGCGACCCCGCCGACATCGCCAAGACCGACAAGGCGATCCTGGAGCTGTTCCCGGAGAACGAGTCCCTGGCCCGCTGGATCAAGCTGGCCGGCGAGCGCGTCCACTTCCAGGGCCTGCCCGCACGCATCTGCTGGCTCGGCTACGGCGAGCGCGACAAGGCCGGCGAGCGCTTCAACGACATGGTCGCCTCCGGTGAACTGGCCGCGCCGCTCGCCATCGGCCGCGACCACCTGGACTGCGGCTCCGTGGCCTCGCCGTACCGCGAGACCGAGGCCATGCTCGACGGCTCCGACGCGATCGCCGACTGGCCGCTGCTGAACGCCATGGTGAACGTGGCATCGGGCGCCTCCTGGGTCTCCCTCCACCACGGCGGCGGCGTCGGCATGGGCCGGTCCATCCACGCCGGCCAGGTGACGGTGGCCGACGGCACGAAGCTGGGCGGCGAGAAGATCCGCCGCGTGCTGACCAACGACCCCGGCATGGGCGTCATCCGGCACGTGGACGCGGGCTACGACATCGCGGAGTCGGTGGCCGGCGAGCGCGGGGTGCGGGTGCCGATGCGCGAGGGTGACGACGCGTGACCTTCCACAGCATGTGGGCGGAGCTGCTGCCGATCGGTCGCGACCGCGCCTCCGGCGGCTACCGGCGCTACGCCTGGACCGGCGCCGACGCCGACTGCCGGGCCTGGTTCGAGGAGCAGGCCACGGCGCGCGGGCTGTCGTACGAGGTGGACCGCAACGGCAACCAGTGGGCCTGGCTCGGGGATCCGGCCGGTACGGACGCCGTCGTCACCGGCTCGCACCTGGACTCGGTGCCCGACGGCGGTGCCTTCGACGGCCCCCTCGGCATCGTGTCCTCCTTCGCCGCCCTGGACGAGCTGCGCGACAGGAACGCGCACCTCACCAAGCCCCTCGCGATCGTCAACTTCGGCGACGAGGAGGGCGCCCGCTTCGGGCTCGCCTGCGTCGGCTCCCGGCTCACCGCGGGACAGCTGACCGTCGAGCAGGCCCACCGGCTCACCGACACCGACGGGATCAGCCTGCCGCAGGCCATGGCCGCCGCCGGACACGACCCCGAGGCCATCGGGCCCGATCCCGGGCGGCTGGCCCGGATCGGCGCCTTCGTGGAGCTGCACGTCGAGCAGGGCCGCGCGCTGGACCTGTCCGGCGACCGGGTCGGCATCGCCAGCGCCATCTGGCCGCACGGACGCTGGCGGTTCGACTTCCGGGGCGAGGCCAACCACGCCGGCACCACCCGGCTGGCCGACCGCCGCGACCCGATGCCGTCGTACGCCGAGACCGTCCTCGCCGCCCGACGGCAGGCCGAACTCGCCGGTGCGGTCGCCACCTTCGGCAAGATCGCGGTGGAGCCGAACGGGGTCAACGCGATCCCCTCGCTGGTGCGCGGCTGGCTGGACTCCCGCGCCGCCGACCAGCAGACCCTGGACACGGTGGTCGGCGGCATCGAGCGGGCGGCCCGGGAGCACGCGGACGCCCACGGCATCGACCTGGACGTCGTCCGGGAGTCCTTCACGCCGGTCGTGGAGTTCGACCACGCCCTGCGCGACGAACTGGGCCGCATCCTGGGCAAGGACGGCGGGCTGACGGTGCCCGTCCTCGGGACCGGCGCCGGACACGACGCCGGAATCCTCTCCGCCAGCATCCCGACCGCCATGCTGTTCGTGCGCAACCCCACCGGTGTCTCGCACTCCCCGGCCGAGTTCGCGGCCGAGGACGACTGCGTGGCCGGGGTGAGTGCGCTCGCCGACGTACTGGAAGGGCTGGCCTGCAGGTGACCGAACGGACCTACTGGTTGGAACACGCCTGGCTCGGCACGTTCGTCGAGCCGGGAGTCCTCGTGACGGTGTCGTCCGGCGACGGCGGCGCTGCGGCGGACGGCCGGATCGGCGCCGTCCGCACCGGTGTCCCCAGCCCGCCGCCCGGCGCCGAGATCCTGCGCGGACTCACCCTGCCCGGCCTGGCGAACACGCACAGCCACGCCTTCCACCGGGCGCTGCGCGGCACCGTCCAGGTCGGCTCCGGGACCTTCTGGACCTGGCGCGAGCTGATGTACGCCGTCGCCGACCGGCTGACCCCGGACACCTACCACGCACTCGCCCGCGCGGTGTACGCCGAGATGGCGCTGGCCGGCGTCACCTGCGTCGGCGAGTTCCACTACGTGCACCACCAGCCGGGCGGCACCCGCTACACCGACCCCAACGCGATGGGCGAGGCGCTGATCGCGGCCGCCGCCGAGGCCGGGATCCGGATCACCCTGCTCGACACCTGCTACCTCTCCGCCGGCTTCGGCGAGCCGCCCGACAGGCACCAGCAGCGCTTCTCCGACGGCAGCGCGGACGCCTGGGCCGAACGCTGCGCCGTGCTCGAGGAACGGGATCACGCACGGATCGGGGCGGCGATCCACTCGGTCCGGGCCGTGCCCGCCGACCAGCTGGCGACCGTGGCCGGGTGGGCGCAGGAGCGGCGGGTCCCGCTGCACGTGCACCTGTCGGAGCAGACCGCGGAGAACGACGCCTGCCTCGCCGCGCACGGCCGCACGCCCACCCGGCTGCTCGCCGACCACGGCGTCCTCGGGCCGCGCACCACCGGCGTGCACAACACCCACCTCACCGACGACGACATCGCCCTGCTCGGCGGCTCGGGCACGGGCACCTGCATGTGCCCGACGACCGAGCGCGACCTGGCCGACGGCATCGGCCCGGCCGCCGCCCTCCAGCGGGCCGGCTCCCCGCTCTCCCTCGGCTCCGACAGCCACGCCGTCATCGACCTGCTCGAAGAGGCGCGCGCGATGGAGCTGGACGAGCGGCTGCGCACCCGCACCCGCGGCCACTGGACGGCCGCGGCCCTGCTGCGCGCGGCGTCGGAGGACGGTCACGCCGCCCTGGGCTGGCCGGACGCGGGCACCCTGGAACCGGGGGCGCTCGCCGACTTCACGACCGTCGCCCTGGACACCGTCAGGACGGCGGGCCCGGTGCCGCGGCTCGGCGCCGAGACCGCCGTATTCGCCGCGTCCGCGGCGGATGTACGCCACACGGTCGTGGGCGGCCGGCATGTCGTACGGGACGGCGCGCACGCGCTCGTACCGGACGTGCCGTCGGCGCTGGCGGACGCGATCGCAGCAGTCCGCGGCTGAGGCCAGCCGCCCCCCACCCGGTCACTCGTGAGGACACCATGAGCAGCAGCACCGTCATCACCAACATCGCCACGCTGGTCACCAACGACCCCTCCTCCGGTGACGGATCCCCCCTGGGCCTGATCCAGGACGCGGCCGTCGTCATCGACGGCGACCGCGTCGCGTGGACCGGTGAGTCCAGCAGAGCACCCGCCACCGACAACCGCGTCGACGCGGGCGGCCGGGCGGTGCTGCCGGGCTTCGTGGACTCCCACTCGCACCTGGTCTTCGCCGGTGACCGCACGGCGGAGTTCAACGCCCGCATGTCCGGCCGCTCCTACTCGGCGGGCGGCATCCGCACCACGGTCGCGGCCACCCGCGCCGCGAGCGACGCGGAACTGGAGGCGAACCTCACCCACTACCTGGCGGAGGCGCTCCGCCAGGGCACCACCACCTTCGAGACCAAGTCGGGCTACGGCCTCACCGTCGAGGACGAGTCCCGCGCCCTGCGCATCGCGGCCCGGCACACCGAGGAGGTGACCTACCTCGGCGCCCACATCGTCTCCCCGGACCTCGCCGACGACCCCGCCGCCTACGTGGCCCTGGTCACCGGCGAGATGCTGGACGCCTGCGCGCCGCACGCCCGCTGGATCGACGTGTTCTGCGAGAAGGGCGCCTTCGACGGCGACCAGGCGCGCGCGGTTCTCACGGCGGGCAGGGCGAAGGGGCTCCACCCCCGGATCCACGCCAACCAGCTGTCGTACGGCCCGGGTGTGCAGCTCGCGGTGGAGCTCGACGCGGCCAGCGCGGACCACTGCACCCACCTCACGGACGCGGACGTAAACGCCCTGGCGAGCGGCCGTACGGTCGCCACACTCCTCCCCGGCGCCGAGTTCTCCACCCGCGCCCGGTGGCCCGACGCCCGCCGCCTGCTGGACGCGGGCGTCACGGTGGCCCTGTCCACGGACTGCAACCCCGGCTCGTCCTTCACCTCGTCGGTCCCCTTCTGCATCGCGCTGGCGGTGCGGGACATGGGGATGACCCCGGACGAGGCGGTCTGGTCGGCGACGGCGGGCGGCGCGGCGGCCCTGCGCCGCGACGACATCGGCCGCCTCACGCCGGGTGCTCGCGCCGACCTGACCCTCCTCGACGCGCCGAGCCATGTCCACCTGGCGTACCGGCCGGGCGTCCCGCTGGTCGCCGGGGTCTGGCGGCGCGGTGCGCGCGTGGTCTGACCCGCCCGGACCCGCCCGGATGTCCGGCGGCGACCAGTCCCGACGGCGCGGTCCGGCGATCCGGTACGCGGGTTCCCGGGCGTCGTGCGACGGCGTCGGGAGGGGCGGGGTCACTCCCCCCCGGCCCGCCACCGCTGAGCCGTGCCCCCGGTCAGCGGCTCCAGGGACAGCCCGCCGCTCCCGTCCTCGGTGACCGCCGTCTCGATGGCGATCGCCGGGCGGATCACCCCGTCGGCGTCGACCGTGAAGCGCAGGTTGTCGCCGTGGTCGCCGTCGACCGAGTCGCAGTCCCAGATGCCCACGCCCTTGTCGACGGAACCGCGGCTGTCCAGGCAGAAGCCGGGGTTCGCGGACGACTGCACGACACCGCGGCCGGTGTCGACGCGCCAGCGCTGGCTGGGGGCGGCGCTGCAGGGGGCGGTGACGACGTCGGTGCCGTTGTCGAAGTCGCCGGACACGTCCAGGCACAGGCCCGAGGCGGCGTTCACGACCTGGGCGTACGTGCCGTCCGGCGCGTGGGCCGTGGGGGAGGGGGACGGGCGGGGGCTGCGGCTCGGGGGCCGGGTCGTCGGGCTCGGGCTCCGCGCGGGAGACGGGGGCCTGGAGGTCCGGGGCGGCGACGGTGTCGCGGACACCGTGGCCGTGACCGTGACCGGCGGCGCGGTCGTGGGCGTGCCGACGGCGCCCGCCGGGCGGTGGTCCACCGAGCCGTCCGAGGGCAGCATGAGGATCACCAGGGGGACCAGGGCCACGCCGAAGGCCGCGGACGCCAGCAGTAAGCGGTGGGACGGCGGGCGCCGCGAGCCCGCGCCGCCGGCGACGACCCGGGGCTCGGGGCCTTGCCGGGTCGTGTACGCCGAACCGGACCAGGGCAGCAGGCCCTCCGCCAGGGCGGCGCGCGGGGTGTCCCGCAGGGTCGTCAGCTCCTCGTGGGCGGCCGTGCAGTGCGGGCACTGCGCCATGTGGGCGTGCAGGTCGGCGCTGTGGCGGGGGGCGTCCGCCCGCGTCGACTCCTCGATGAGGCGGCGGAAGTCCGCGCAGCGCGGGTCGTCGGAGGCGGCCAGGCGGGACCTGAGACAGGCCTGGGACATCGCGTGGAGGGCCTGCGGGGTGCCGTACCCCACGTCCTGGGGGGCGAGGTCGAGGAAGGCGGCCGTGCGGTCCTCGGGCTCCTCGTCCACGACGGCGTACCAGAGCAGGCCCTGGGTGCGGGAGGACAGGGTGTGGAACGCGGCCAGCAGGGGCGGGAGCGGGCCCTCCGGGGTGCCGGTGGTGTTCAGGACCAGCAGCAGGCCGGGGTCCAGGCCCGCGGAGCGGTCGTCGCGGGCCCAGGAGGCGGCCAGCCGGGCGGTCAGCAGCAGGAGGTGGTGGCGGAGGGGGACGCGGGGTTCCACACCGTGTGCCGTCTCGCGGGCCGCCACCGTGAAGGTCTCGGCCACCAGCCGCCGGGCCGCCGACTCGCTCGCGGTGCACAGCCGGGCGTAGCCGAGGACCGTCGGGCGGTGCCGTCGGTGGAGCTCCCGCAGCGCCGCGTAGGCGGTGGCGGTGTCGCCGCGCAGCAGTACGGTCAGCCGCGCGTCCGGCGCCTGGCCGTACGGCCCGCCGCCCGCGTCCCCGGCAGCGTCGCCGCCCTGAGCCATCCTCGCCCTCCTCGCCCGCCGACCATCCCCCGTCCTGACGTACCAGCCAGTTTGGGGTGCCCATGGTGGCGGAGGCGGCCCTTTTGGAAAAGAGGGTTACCCGCGGTAATCGAGAAGGGTCCCCGACAACCGGGAAGCCGACCTCCGAAAAGCGAAGCGGTCCGGCGTCGTGCGCCGGACCGCTTCGCTTTTCGGAGGTCACCCGGAGTAGCCCAGGACCCGTGCGGAGGCTCACTCCTCCACGGTCAGCCCCTTGCGCAACCGCACCAGCGTGCGCGACAGCAGCCGGGAGACGTGCATCTGGGAGATGCCGAGTTCCTCACCGATCTCCGACTGGGTCATGTTCGCCACGAACCGCAGGGAGAGGATCTGCCGGTCTCGCGAGGGCAGGCCGGCGATCAGGGGCTTGAGCGACTCGATGTACTCGATGCCCTCGAGCCCGTGGTCCTCGTACCCGATGCGGTTCGCCAGGGAGCCCTCGGTCTCGTCCTCCTCGGGCTGGGCGTCCAGCGAGGAGGCGGTGTAGGCGTTCGAGGCGGCCATGCCCTCGACGACCTCGTCACGGGAGATGCCGAGCCGCTCGGCGAGTTCCGCGACCGTGGGGGCGCGGTCCAGCTTCTGCGCCAGCTCGTCCCCGGCCTTCGCGAGGTCGAGCCGCAGCTCCTGCAGCCGGCGCGGGACGCGCACGGACCACGAGGTGTCGCGGAAGAAGCGCTTGATCTCGCCGATGATGGTCGGCATCGCGAAGGTGGGGAACTCCACACCGCGGGCGAGTTCGAAGCGGTCGATCGCCTTGATCAGGCCGATGGTGCCGACCTGGATGATGTCCTCCATCGGCTCGCTGCGCGAGCGGAAGCGGGAGGCGGCGAACTTGACGAGCGCGAGGTTGAGCTCGACCAGCGTGTTGCGGACGTACGAGTACTCGTACGTCCCTTCCGCCAGCGACTCCAGCCGCTCGAAGAGGGTCTTGGACAGGGCCCGCGCGTCGACCGCGCCGATCTCGTCGTACGGGGGGATCTCCGGGAGACCCTCGAAGAGGTCGAGGGGATCGATGGGATGATCCAGTTTTTCCGGTGGGGATGTCGACGTCGCGACCTGGGTATGCGATGCGTCGAGCCGGGGTGACATGGGTGTCCTCCATCGTTCTCGGCATATGGCTGCCGAAGCCAAAAAGCGTGCACTGCGGTGTGCGGCGCCTCCGAAGCCGGCGTGTAGGTGCGTGTGTACGTACTAGCCCTACCCGCTTCCCTGAGCGAGTCGCAAGTGCGTTATGTTGCGGTATGTCCGTTTGTGTGCGGTTGTTCGGGTGTCGGAGTGTGGACGGAAGGCGTAATGTTCGAGGGCATCAGCAGCCACGACCTCGGGAGAGAGAGACGGCATGGACCACGGGACGGTCGGCAGCGCACAGTCGGGCCGGCTTCTGGTGGAGGTGCGGGAAGAGGGCTCCAGCGCCGTTGTGACACCGGCGGGTGAGCTCGATCACCACACCGCCGATCTTCTGCGTGAGCCCCTCGACGACCTTCTGGCAAAGGGCTTCTCACGCCTGGTGGTGGACTGCTCACGCCTGGAGTTCTGCGACTCCACGGGCTTGAACGTCCTGCTCGGGGCGCGACTGAAGGCGGAGGCCGCCGGTGGCGGGGTCCATCTGGCTGGCATGCTGCCGGTGGTCGCTCGCGTGTTCGAGATCACCGGGGCCGAGACGGTCTTCACCGTTCACGACTCCGTGGAGGCGGCCCTGGCCGACGGCGCCGACTGAGCCCGGCCCGGCCCTCCCGTGCCGCGGCCACTCCGGGCGTTGCGTCTGTCACGCCGAATACAGGGGTGTTTCGCCGGATCCGTCGGGCAGGAGAGGGCAGGGGAAGGCAGGAAGCATCCTGCCGACCGTCCGCCGCCGGATCGTTCCGCGACCCGAGAACGGCCCGGAGTGTGTCCTGGACGGGGCACACGTGCGACGGACGGAAACCGACCCGCGCCCACAGCGGGTGGACAGACGTACGGACCGGCCGGCATCGGAGGATGTCGACTCTTGAATCGTGAACTGGTGAATCGGTGAGGTGAAGCGCTGATGAGCACCACCCGGCCTTACTCGCCGGGCGACCGCGGCCCGGAGCCCAGCGGCGCTTCCGGGGCGCCCGAGGGGGATGCGCCGGTTGCCGGCGCAGCCACGGAGGCAGCCGCGCCGTCCGTGCCGTCCGGCGGCACTGCGGGGACCCGCGGCAGGCAGATCCGCAGACTCGGCCTGGAGGGGGAGAGCGGGGTCGTCCCGCTGGCGCGTGACTTCACCCGCCAGGCGCTGTACGCGTGGGGCTGGCTGCCCGCCGCCGGCGCGGAGCAGCGGGCCGCCGCCGAGGACGTGCTGCTCGTCGTGTCCGAACTGGTCACCAACGCCTGCCTGCACGCCGAGGGCCCCGACGAGCTGGTCCTCGCCTGCGACAACAAGGTGATCCGGATCGAGGTCTCCGACCGCGGCGCCGGCCAGCCGGCCCCGCGGACGCCGCACCGCGCCGGCCGCCCCGGCGGCCACGGCATGTTCATCGTGCAGCGGCTGTGCCTGGACTGGGGCGTGGTCCGCGCGACCGGCCGCCCCGGCAAGACGGTGTGGGCGGAGCTGGGCGCTCCCGCGTAGGCGTATTTCGCTCGGCTCCTCCCCTCGACGCAGGCCTTCCATCCGGAGGGCCTGCGAAGCCGTGCGCCGGCGGAGCCCGGCCGCTCCGGCGCCCGCGCGTGGCGTTTCGCATCGCCACGGATCCCGCGCGTACCGCGTCTTCCTTCCTCACGGCCCCGGGCGTACCTTGACGGCCGAATCTGATATGCCGTCAGCTTTCTGCCGTCATGAACGAATGGGGTGGACCGATCGTGTCGTACCCGAAGCGAACCGCCGCGCTCGCGTCCGCCGCGGCCCTGGCCGGCTCGGTGGTGCTGCTGACCGCGCCGGCCGCCCGTGCCGACGTCGTCGACGTCAACTACCGCTGCCAGACGCCGATCGGCGTCAAGACCGCCGTCTCGCCCATCGACATCAAGGGCGTCGGGAGCGGCAACGGCTACAAGATCACCATGTCCTGGCAGAAGGGCGTCTCCTCCAGCCCGGTGGAGCTGGGCAAAGGGGCGATGACGCCGAGCGCCACCATCAGGCTCGGCGGCGCCGACAGCGGCGGCCTCGCCGTCAGCGGCCCGGCCAACGCGGCCGCCATTCCGGCCGACACCCCGATCAGGATAAGCGACTTGAGCGGCACGTACACGCCGAGGAAGAGCGGAAAGGTCACCTTCACGGCGGCCGTCCTCACGATCAGGGCGCTCGGTACGACGACGACCTGCACGCCGACGAACAACCCCGCGCCGTCCCTGGCACTCGACGTGACGGCACCCGGCGGCTCTTCCTCCGGCGGCTCGTCATCGAGCGGTTCCACCTCCGGTGGCTCGTCCTCGGGAGGGTCTTCCTCCGCCGGCTCCTCCTCGGGCGGTGACACGGGCGGCAGTCTTCCGCAGACCGGCCCCGTGGACTCCGCCGTGGCCCTCGGCACACTCGGCGGCACGGTCCTGCTCGCCGGTGCCGCGGGCACCCTGTGGCTGACCAGGCGCGGCCAGACCGCACGCCGCTGAACGGACCGGCCCAGGCCGCACCGCCTCACGCCGCCGAACGCACCGCCTCACGCCGCCGAACGCGCCGGCCAACGCCGCTGAACGGACCGGCCCAGCCCGCTGAACCCGCCCGGTCCAGGTCGCTGAACGGACGGGTCCAGCCCGCTGAAGCCCCCGGCCCAGCCCGCTGAAGCCCCCGGCCCAGGTCGTTGAACACACCGGCCCACGCCGCTGAATCCGCCTGGACCAGGTCGCTGAACGGACGGGTCCAGCCCGCTGAAACCGCCGCCGCAGGCCGCTGAACCCGCCCGGCCCAGGCCGTTGAACACACCGGCCCACGCCGCTGAACCCGCCCGGCCCACGACCGCTGGAGCCGTCCATGCCGTCCGCCACCCGCGCCGCGCACCGCCGCCCGCATCCGCTCCCGGCCGCCGCCGGATCCGCGTCCCTGTGCCTGCTCGCCCTGCTGAGCGCCGCGCCACGGGCCGCTGCCGCCGGTACCTGGTCCGTCGCGCCGGCGGGCGGCGGACGGCCCTCCCTGTACGCCGAGGGGCCGCCCGGAGCGGTGCTGCAGGACAAGGTGTCGGTCACCAACCCCGGGCGGACGCCGCTCGTCGTACGGCTCTCCGGCACCGGTGTCCCGATCGCCTTCGCCGCCAACACCCTGCGCGTCCCCGCCCGCACCCGCGCCGACGTGCCCTTCACGGTGACCGTCCCGACCGGATCGGTGTCCGGCGACCGCTCCGGCGCCGTCGTCGCGCGCGCCGACGGCGGCCGGACGGAAACCGTCGCGCTGCGGCTGCGCGTCGCCGCTCCGGCGCTCGCCGCGCTGACCGTCGAGCACCTGTCCGTGCACACCGACCGGATCGGCTACGAGCTGGTCAACCGTGGCACCACGGTCCTCGTGCCGAGGCTCGCGGTGCGCGCGGACGGCGTCCTCGGCCGGGTCCTGGACCGTGCCCCGCGCGACCTGCCCGTCCGCCTGCCACCGGGCGCCCGGCTGAAGCTGACCGAGCCCTGGCCGAACCGGCCGGCACTGGACGCGGTCGACGTACGGGTGACGGTCACGGCAGCGGGCGGAGCCCACGACACGGCGACCACGACCGCGCGTTTCGTGCCGTGGCCGGTACCGGCCGCCGCTGCCGGCACGCTGGCCGCGGGCACGGCCGCGGCGATCGCCGTACGACGCAGGCGCAGCCGCGGGCCGGACGACGGCCGGGCGGCAGACGAGGACGCGACGTCCGGCGGGGGTCCGGCGGCCGGGGGGAGCGAGGTCCCTGGTGACAGCCCGGCGGCGGGGTGGGGCACGGTCCTCGGTGGGGGGCCGGTGTCCGTGGTCCCCGGTGAGGGGCCGGCGCCCGGACAGAGCGGGGCGTCCGGCGGGAGCCCGGCATCCGGGCAGAGCGGGGCGTCCGGTGAGGGTTCGGCGGCCGGGGGGAGCGAGGTCCCTGGTGACAACCCGGCGGCGGGGCGGAGCACGGTCCTCGGTGGGGGGCCGGTGTCCGTGGTCCCCGGTGAGGGGCCGGCGCCCGGACAGAGCGGGGCGTCCGGCGGGAGCCCGGCATCCGGGC
>NZ_JBEOTD010000006.1:0-17649 GCF_040426375.1 Streptomyces sp. NPDC096012 | reverse complement strand
TCAGAGCGGGGCGTCCGGTGAGGGTCCGGCGGCCGGGGGGAGCGGGGCTTCCGGCGGCGCCCCGGCGGTCCGCCGAGGCGTGGCGGTGGACGCGGGCCCGGCTGTCGGCGGGGAGTCGGCGCGGGGCGGCGTCGGGCGGGCTCCGGCGGCCGGTGCCGAGTGGGCGGGAGAGCCGGTGAGATGAGCGGCACCGTACGGATTCTGCGGCCGTCGGCGTGGCTGGCGGTGCTCACGCTGCTCGTGCTGACCGCCCTCGCGGCGCCGGTGGCCGCGGTGGACGGGCCGGCCGTGCGGCTGTCGGCGTCCCAGGCCGGCAGCGGCGGTTCGGTGACCGCCGACGGCACCGGATGGCGGCCGCACACGCTGCTGATGCTGCTGGTCTGCGGGCGGGCCACGCCGTCCCGGGGCGTCGTCGGAGGCACCAACTCCTGCGCCAACGGCGAGGGCAGGGCCGTGACCACCGACGCCCGGGGCGCCTTCAGCCGCGAACTCCCGGTCGCCGAACCGCCCGTACCCTGCCCCTGCGTGGTGCACGTGGCCACCGTCACGGGCGCCGAGGCGGAGGCGGACGCCGTCCTGCGGGTCGCCGGGCACCCGGTCGCCCCGCTGCCCGCCGTGCGCTCCGGCGGCCGGCTGGCGGTCCTGTCCGACGTCCGGCTGACCGGCTCCAGCGGGCCGCTCACCTGGTTCGGGGCCCCGCCCACCCGCACCCTCGTCCTCACCGTCGGCAACACCGGCACCGGCCCGGTCCGCGACCCGGTCTTCCAGGTCGGCACCGCGCACGGCGTCTTCGCCCCGCAGTGGGACGACCGGCAGTGGCACGGCACCCTCGCGCCGGGGAGAAAGGCACAGATCAAGCTCTCGGTCGAGCTGTCGGCCGGCGCCCACGGCGACTACGCCGTGACCCTGCGGTACGACGGCCGGACCCTCGCCGAGCAGCCGTGGGCCGTGGGCCGCCCCTGGGGCGTCACGCTGTTCTGGCTGCTGCTCTGCCTGGTCGTACCCGCGGCCCTGTTCCGCATCGGCATGGCCGTGGTGGACCGGGTACGACCCCGCCGAGCGGGCGGACCGCGCCGAACGGGCGGATCGGGCCGCACGGGCGGATCGGGCGGATCGGGCGGAGCCGGCGGAGCGGGCCGAACCGGCCACCGGCGCCTGCCCCGGCCCACCCTGCCCGGCCTGTCCCGGAGGGCCGCCCTTCCCGCCCTGTCCGCCCTGCCCCGCCTGTCCTGGGCCGCCCTGCGCCGGACGTACTCACGGGCCCCCAAGGCCCCGCACCCCACGAATCCGACGCCGAACCCGTCGCCCGACCCGGCGCAGGGCCCGGCGTCGCACCCCGCCCCGGCCCCCACAGCGCCCCTCCCGTGGTTCAGTCCGCACTCCGCTCCGGGCGGCCCGGCCGGCCGGCTCTCCGCACCGCACGACGACAGCCCGACGAGTCCTACGACTCCCATTCCGAAGGGACCCAAGTGAGCATGCGAAGGAGAGGCACACCGGCCGGGGCACACCGGCTGACCGCGGCCGGTGCCGCGCTGGTGCTGAGCGGTGCGGGCGTCCTGCTGGGCGTGGCGGCCGTGCCGGCGCAGGCGGCGCAGGTGTCGTACGCCACCCACTGCGTGCCGCCCGCGGGCATCGATCCCGTCGACGGCACCACGAAGGTCGAGATCACCGCCCCCGCCACGGCGAAGGTGGGGGACACGGTGGACATCGTGTGGAAGTTCACCGAGGCCGCCTCCAGGAACCCGGACATCATCGACCTGCCCGCGAACTCGGTCCAGCCGTCCGGCGTGCTCAAGGCGGCCGGTGCGCAGAGCGCCGACGTCACGCTGCGGGGGCCTCGGGAGAACCCGGCGATCCCCAAGGGCGGCGCCATGGTGCTCTCCGACATGAAGGGCACCCTGAAGCTGACCACGGCCGGCGAGGTGACGCTGACGCCGGACGCGTACACGGTCAACGCGATGTCCACGGACACCAGGTGCACGCCGAAGGAGGCCGTGCAGCAGGCGGCGACGATCCAGGTGACGGCGGGCGGCACCCCCGGCCCGACGCCCACCGGGTCGGCCACGCCCACCCGGTCCGCCACCCCCACCGGGTCCGCGACGCCGACCGCCACCGCGACCGGCGGCACGGGTCAGACCGACTTCACCGGTAAGGAGGTGCGGATCCCCTACGCCTGCAAGACCCCGATCGGCGACAAGAACGCGACCTCGCCGGTGCAGATCGACGCCAGGAAGAACGGCGGGAGCTACGACCTCACCGTGCGGTTCAAGAAGTCGGTCATGGACAGCCCCGCCGACATCCCCAAGGACTCCGTGAAACCGTCCATGGAGGTGGTGCTGGGCGGCGCCGACAAGGGCACGGTGCACGTGGCGGGCCCGGCGAACGCGGGCCCGATCAAGTCCGGTGACCCGATCGAGGTGCCCGACCTCACCGGCACCTACAAGCCCGGCGCGAGCGGCACCTCGACCCTGTCGCCGGGCGTCCTGACGGTGAAGGCGCTCGGTACGACCACGACGTGCACGCCGGTGAGGACGCAGATCTCGCTCACCCTGGACACCGCGCAGCAGCCCGGCGGCGCCGCCGGCGGCACATCGTCGTCCGGCGGCAGCGGCGGCGGCGGGAGTGCCGGCGGCGGGAGCGGCGACGGTGGCCTCGCCGAGACCGGCGCGAGCGACCACGGCGGACTGGAGGCCCTCGGCCTGGTCGCGGGCACCGCGATCCTGCTGGGCGGCGCGGTGTTCACGTTCCTGCCGGGGCGCAGGACCCGCTAGCGGCGGCCGCGTACGCACGCGAAGAGGCCACCGCGTCCGGTGACGCGGTGGCCTCCCACAGCCTCGGATCAGCTCAGTGGACGTCGCCCATCAGGGACTTCACGTTGCGGCGGTACATGTAGACCGCGACACCCGCGAGGGCGGCGAGGACCGCCTCCACCAGGACCGCGCCGGACCCGCTGAGGTCGACACCGGCGATGGCCGGGTTGGAGAGCAGGCTGGTGATGGAGTCGCCCGCGGTGACCGCGAGGAACCAGACACCCATCATCTGGCTGGCGTACTTGGCCGGAGCCATCTTGGTGGTCACCGACAGGCCGACCGGCGACAGGCACAGCTCGCCGACGGTCTGGATCAGGTAGATGCCCACCAGCCACATCGGGCTGACCTTCGTACCGTCGGACGCCACGCCCAGCGGCAGCAGGAAGAAGAAGAACGACACACCGATGAAGAACAGGGCGGCGGCGAACTTCGCGACCGTGCTCGGCTCCTTGCCCTTGCGGGCCAGCCACAGCCAGATCCAGGCGAAGACCGGCGCCAGCGCCATGATGAACACCGGGTTCAGCGACTGGTACCACGAGGACGGGAAGCCGAGGCCGAACAGCGAACCGGCGGCCTTGTTCTCGCCGAACGCCTGGACGGTGGAGCCGCCCTGGTCGTAGATCATCCAGAAGACGGCGGCGGCCACGAAGAACCAGATGTAGCCCGTCATCTTGGACTGCTCGACGTCCGAGAGGTCCTTGTCCCGCTTGATGCGCAGCAGCACGCCGGCCGGGATGACCAGACCGATCACGGTGAGCGGGATCATCGCCCAGTTCAGGGTGAAGTGGCCGGTGAGGCCGACGATGCCGTAGAAGACGGCCGCGACGGCCAGCCAGATCAGGCCCTTGCGCAGCCAGGTGGCGCGCTCCTCGGTGCCCAGCGGCTTCGGGACGTCGTTGCTCCGCGGGTTCAGGTGGCGGGTGCCGATCAGGAACGCGGCGAGACCGATGGCCATGCCGACCGCGGCGAGGCCGAAGCCGAGGTGCCAGTTGACCTCCTGGCCGACCGTGCCGATGACCAGCGGCGCGAAGAAGGCACCCATGTTGATGCCCATGTAGAAGATCGTGAAGCCACCGTCACGGCGCGGGTCGTCCGGGCCCTCGTACAGGTGGCCGACCATGGTGGAGATGTTGGCCTTCAGCAGACCCGAGCCGAGCGCCACCAGGCCGAGACCGGCGAAGAAGGGAGCCTGACCGCCGGGCACTGCCAGCACCAGGTGACCGGCCATGATCGTGACGGCCGCGATGGCGACGGTCTTGCGCGGGCCCCAGACCCGGTCGCCGAGCCAGCCGCCGGGCATGGCGAGGAGGTACACCATCGACATGTAGACCGAGTAGATCGCGGTCGTCGTGGCCAGGTCCATGCCGAGACCGCCGCCCATGCTGCCCTTTGTGGCGTCGGGGCCGCCGGAGAGCAGGTAGACGACGAGGAGGGCCCTCATGCCGTAGAAGCTGAAGCGCTCCCACATCTCGGTCATGAAGAGTGTGGCCAGTCCGCGGGGGTGGCCGAAGAAGGTCTTGTCGGAACCGGGGGTGCCCGGGCGGACCGAGTCCTTCGTCAGGCTGGACGCCATGGTCGTTCCTTGCTGGTCGGGACGCGCGCCTGGAGCGTTGCGCGCCCGGTGGGGGTGCGGCCGGCACCGGCAGGGTCGGCCGTCCACCCCTACGCCCAGGGGGAGTCCGCTCCGGATCGCGGAACGGCGGACGGCGACCACCGGGATCCACGCCCCGCGACGCTTCACTGCGTCCGGGGCCCGGCCAGAGGTCATTCCTTTCCAAGCTGGTCGATGACCAGCCGCACGCAAAAGAGACCTTCAACGTCAAGTGCCCGCCAAAGGTCCCCGGTGTGCTAGAGGCGCTGAGGTCACCATACGGCAGGACACTGCCGGATATGGAAGGACTTGAGACGCGGATCACAGGTGTCGGGGGAACCACAGGACCCGTTTCAAAGGTCCCCTCTACGATCGCATCTCCAAGTCGATGGTTCGTACCAGCAGGTCGTGAAGGTAAGAATCCCTGGAAGCGATCACGCCCCGGCGGTGCTCACGGGCGGTCTACCATCACCTCATGACCCGTGTACTGCTCGCCGAGGACGACGCGTCCATCTCGGAGCCGCTGGCCCGCGCCCTGCGCCGGGAAGGTTACGAGGTCGAGGTGCGCGAGGACGGACCCGCCGCGCTCGACGCCGGAATGCAGGGCGGCGTCGATCTGGTCGTGCTGGACCTGGGCCTGCCCGGCATGGACGGCCTGGAGGTCGCCCGCCGGCTGCGCGCCGACGGCCACACCGTGCCGATCCTCATCCTGACCGCGCGGGCCGACGAGGTGGACACCGTCGTCGGTCTGGACGCCGGCGCCGACGACTACGTCACCAAGCCCTTCCGGCTCGCCGAACTGCTCGCCCGGGTGCGGGCCCTGCTGCGGCGTGGCTCCGCCGAGCCGCAGCAGCAGCCGGCCACGCACGGCGTGCGGATCGACGTCGAGTCGCACCGGGCGTGGATGGGCGACGAGGAACTGCAGCTCACGGCCAAGGAGTTCGACCTGCTGCGGGTCCTCGTGCGGGACGCCGGCCGGGTCGTGACCCGGGACCAGCTGATGCGCGAGGTCTGGGACACCACCTGGTGGTCCTCGACCAAGACGCTGGACATGCACATCTCCTGGCTCCGCAAGAAGCTCGGGGACGACGCCGCCAACCCCCGGTACATCGCGACGGTGCGCGGCGTGGGCTTCCGCTTCGAGAAGAGCTGAGCCCCCCGGGGCCGGCTCGGGGTGAGAGAACATGCGCCGACGCCTCATTCAGTCCACCCTCGCCGTCGTCCTCGTGGTGATCGCCGTCTTCGGCCTGTCCCTGGTGATCGTCGAGACGCGGACCATCAGCAACAGCGCGCAGGAGCGGGTGGAGTCCGAGGCGGTGCGGCTGACCAGCATCGTGGACAGCCGGATCCTCGCCGCGGAGAACGTCAACGCGGACGTGCTGCGCAACCCGGTCAGCAAGGACCAGTACGTCCTGATCAACATGCCCGGCAGGGCGCCGATCGAGATCGGCAGCAAGCCGCAGGGCGATGTGATCCACTCCACGCAGCACGGCGAGGAGGGCGAGACGGTCACCGTGCAGGAGCCGCGCTCCGCGGTGACCCGCGAGGTCGGCCGGACCCTGCTGATCATCGCACTGGTCGCGCTGCTCGCGGTGGTCGCGGCCGTGCTGCTGGCCGTGCGGCAGGCCAACCGGCTCGCCTCTCCGCTGACCGACCTCGCCGAGACCGCCGAGCGCCTCGGCTCCGGCGACCCGCGCCCCCGGCACAAGCGCTACGGCGTCCCCGAGCTGGACCGGGTCGCCGATGTGCTGGACTCCTCCGCCGAGCGGATCGGGCGCATGCTGACCGCCGAGCGGCGCCTCGCGGCCGACGCCTCCCACCAGCTCCGTACGCCGCTGACCGCCCTGTCCATGCGGCTCGAGGAGATCACCCTCACCGACGACCCGGACACGGTGAAGGACGAGGCGACCATCGCGCTGACGCAGGTCGAGCGGCTGACGGACGTGGTGGAGCGGCTGCTGACGAACTCGCGCGACCCGCGCACCGGCTCCGCGGTCTCCTTCGACCTGGACGAGGTCATCCAGCAGCAGCTCGCCGAGTGGCGGCCCGCCTACCGCAGCGCCGGCCGGGCCGTCGTCAGCTCGGGCAAGCGGCATCTGCGGGCCGTCGGCACCCCGGGCGCGGTCGCCCAGGTGCTGGCCGCGCTGATCGAGAACTCGCTCATGCACGGCGGCGGGACCGTCGCCCTGCGCACCCGGGTCACCGGCAACCAGGCGGTGATCGAGGTCACCGACGAGGGCCCCGGCGTTCCGGCCGACCTCGGCGCGCGGATCTTCGAACGCACGATCAGCGGACGCAACTCCACGGGGATCGGCCTCGCCGTCGCCCGCGACCTGGCCGAGGCCGACGGCGGACGGCTGGAGCTGCTGCAGGCGCAGCCCCCGGTGTTCGGCCTGTTCCTCTCCCGCACGCCACCGTCCCGCAGAGCGGACGAGGAGCGGCCGACGGTCCGCTGACCGAGCGCACCCGGACGCCCGGGCCGCCTACGGGACGTGCTGCTTCGATGCCGTCCCGTCCGGCACGGGCCTGTTCGCCTCGGCGGCCAGGATCGACTCCGCCTCGCGGGCCGGCAGCGCCCGGAAGACCCAGCTGCGGTACGACCAGAAGCGGAACAGGGTCGCGACGCCGATGCCCACGAACTTGGCGACGTTGCTCTGCAGCGGGCTGTCCCAGCCGAAGCCGTAGGTCGCCAGGTACAGCAGCCCGTTCTCGATCACCAGGCCGATCGCGCTGAACAGCAGGAACAGCGTCAGTTCCCGGGTGCGGCCGCCCTTGTCCCGGTCGCGGTACGTCCAGTACCGGAAGCCGACGTAGTTGAACACGATCGCGACCACGGTCGCGATGATGCTGGCGCGCACCACCGGCAGGTCGGAGACGTGCCGGACCAGGTTGAACACACCGAGATTGACCAGGACGCCGGCGCCGCCGACGGCGCCGAACTTGGCGACCTCGCGTACGAGCCGTTGCAGCCCCGAGGAACGAGGTTCCATGGCTGTGCAGCTCCCGTCGGTAGGGTTCGTCAACCCGCCCACTCTATCCAGCCGCGCGCGCCGCCGCCCCCGGACCGGCTTACCGGCGGGAAACGGATCGGAAAGAGACGGGAAAGCAGTGGGTAAGAGGCCGTGGACGGTACGGGATCCGGCCGACCTCCGGGTGGCCGATACCCTAGGGGTGTGACGTTCCCGGTAGTCGGCATGGTCGGCGGGGGGCAGCTCGCGCGTATGACGCACGAAGCGGGCATCCCGTTGGGCATCAGGTTCAAGCTTCTCTGTGACACCCCTCAGGACTCCGCGGCCCAGGTGGTGAACGATGTCGTCGTCGGCGACTATCGCGATCTGGACACGCTGCGTGAGTTCGCGCGCGGTTGCGATGTGATCACTTTCGATCACGAACACGTACCCACCGAGCACCTCAGGGCCCTGGAGGCGGACGGCATCCCCGTCCGCCCGGGACCCGACGCACTGGTGCACGCCCAGGACAAGGGGGTGATGCGCGCCAGGCTCGACTCGATCGGCATCCCGTGCCCACGGCACCGGATCGTGGCCGATCCCGCCGACGTGGCCGCCTTCGCGGCCGAGGGCGACGGCTTCCCGGTCGTCCTGAAGACCGTCCGCGGCGGTTACGACGGCAAGGGCGTGTGGGTCGTGGACTCCGTGGAGGAGGCCGCCGAGCCGTTCCGGGCGGGCGTGCCCGTCCTCGCCGAGGAGAAGGTCGACTACGTCCGCGAGCTGGCCGCCAACGTCGTACGCTCCCCGCACGGCCAGGCCGTCGCCTACCCGGTGGTGGAGTCGCGGCAGGTGGGCGGCGTCTGCGACACCGTCATCGCCCCCGCCCCCGGCCTGGACGCCGGCCTCGCGGTCGCGGCCGAGGAGATGGCCCTGACCATCGCCAAGGAACTCGGCGTCGTCGGCCACCTCGCGGTGGAGCTGTTCCAGACCCGCGACGGCCGCATCCTCGTCAACGAACTGGCGATGCGACCGCACAACTCGGGCCACTGGAGCATGGACGGCGCGATCACCTCCCAGTTCGCCAACCACGTCCGCGCGGTCCTCGACCTCCCGCTCGGCGACCCGCGCCCGCGCGCCCGGTGGACCGTCATGGTCAACGTCCTCGGCGGCGACTACCCGGACATGTACTCCGCGTACTTGCACTGCATGGCCCGCGACCCCAAGCTCAAGATCCACATGTACGGCAAGGACGTGAAGCCCGGACGCAAGGTCGGCCACGTCAACACCTACGGCGACGACCTCGACGACGTGCTGGAGCGCGCCCGTCACGCAGCCGGCTACCTGAGAGGGACGATCACCGAATGAGCCCGGTCGTAGGCATTGTCATGGGGTCGGACTCCGACTGGCCCGTCATGGAGGCCGCCGCCAAGGCCCTGGACGAGTTCGAGATCGCCTACGAGGTCGATGTCGTCTCCGCGCACCGCATGCCCCGCGAGATGATCACCTACGGCGAGCAGGCCGCCGGGCGCGGTCTGAAGGCGATCATCGCCGGTGCGGGCGGCGCCGCCCACCTGCCGGGCATGCTCGCCTCCGTGACCCCGCTGCCCGTCATCGGCGTCCCGGTCCCGCTGAAGTACCTGGACGGCATGGACTCCCTGCTGTCGATCGTGCAGATGCCGGCCGGTGTCCCGGTCGCCACGGTCTCGGTCGCCGGCGCCCGCAACGCCGGACTGCTGGCGGCCCGTATGCTCGCCGCGCACGACGAGGAGCTGCTCCAGCGGATGCGTGACTTCCAGCAGGAACTCAACGACCAGGCCACCGAGAAGGGCAAACGGCTGCGCTCCAAGGTCGAGGCCGCCGGCGGCTTCGGCTTCGGGAAGTGACGCGGATGACCTCTCCGGCCTCGCAGGACGCCGTGCGCGCCCTGCTGCGCGAGTTCCCCGTCGTCGACGGCCACAACGACCTCCCGTGGGCGCTGCGCCACCAGGTCCGCTACGACCTCGACGCCCGCGACCTCACCGAACGCCAGGACGCCCACCTGCACACCGACATCCCGCGGCTGCGCGCGGGCGGGGTCGGGGCGCAGTACTGGTCGGTGTACGTGCGCTCGGACCTGCCGGACGCGGTGCCGGCCACGCTGGAGCAGATCGACTGCGTACGGCAGCTGATCGAGCGGCACCCCGGTGAGCTGCGGGCCGCGCTGACGGCCGCCGACATGGAGGCGGCGCGCCGCGAGGGCCGTATCGCCTCCCTGATGGGCGCCGAGGGCGGCCACTCCATCGCCAACTCCCTCGGCACGCTGCGCGGCCTGCACGCGCTCGGCGTGCGCTACCTGACGCTCACCCACAACGACAACGTGGACTGGGCGGACTCCGCGACCGACGAGCCGGTCGTGGGCGGCCTGTCCGCCTTCGGCCGCACGGTCGTGGCGGAGATGAACCGGATCGGCATGCTCGTCGACCTCTCGCACGTGGCGGCGACGACGATGCGGGACGCGCTGGACGCCACGTCCGCGCCGGTGATCTTCTCGCACTCCTCCGCGCGGGCGGTGTGCGACCACCCCCGCAACATCCCCGACGACGTCCTGGAGCGCCTGCCCGCCAACGGCGGCATGGCGATGGTGACGTTCGTGCCGAAGTTCGTGCTCCAGGCCGCCGTGGACTGGACGCTCGAGGCCGACGAGAACATGCGCGCGCACGGCCTGCACCACCTGGACACCAGCCCGGAGGCGATGAAGATCCACCGTGCCTTCGAGGAGCGCAACCCGCGCCCGGTCGCCACGGTGCCCGACGTCGCCGACCACCTGGACCACATGCGCGAGGTGGCCGGCATCGACCACCTGGGCATCGGCGGCGACTACGACGGCACCGCGTTCACCCCGGACGGCCTGGACGACGTCTCCGGCTACCCGAACCTGCTGGCCGAGCTGCTGGACCGCGGCTGGTCCACGGCCGACCTGGCCAAGCTGACCTGGCAGAACGCGGTACGGGTGCTGGGCGCGGCGGAGGACGTGGCCCGGGACCTCCAGGCCACGCGTCCGGCGTCCAACGCCACCATCGAGTCGCTCGACGGCGCCTCCGCCTGATCCCGCGGGGCGGGGTGGTCGGCGCGGCCGTCCGCCCCGCCCGCGCACATCAGGTACCGGTCCCGGGCGGGACCCCGGACGAGGTCATCCGAACGGTCCCCGGGACCTCACCGGCACCCGAACGCCCCAGTCACCAGGAAGTCTCCCGGCCCTCCGTGCGACCGTGGCGATACGCCAGCCGCAGCACGACGTAGCTCACGACCGACGTAGCCCCCGACGTACGGAGCCCGCCCATGGCCGACCTCCAGGACGACATCCACACCACGACCGAGGTCGGCGAGGACGACGGCCTGCCGGAGCGCCTGTTCCACGAGGAGCCGTACCCGGCCGGTGAGGAGAACCTGTCCCGGGCCCACACCCTGCTCGCCGCCCACCCGGTCGCCGACGGCTACAGCGGCCTGCCGTGGGCCCTGCGCCACCTGCCCTTCTACGACCTGGAACTGGGCGAGGCGGCCGTCGACACGGACGTGCCCCGGCTGCGCGAGGGGCATGTGGCCGCGCTGTTCTGGTCCCTGCACCTTCCCGAGGGACCCGGCGGCGACCGCGCGGTGGCCGCCACCCTGGAACAGCTCGACCAGGTGCGCACGGTCGTCGAGGCGCACCCCGAGGGCCTGCGCCTGGTGCGCACCGCCGGGCAGATCATCGACGCCCGCAACCGCGGCCGGGTCGCCGTCGTCCTCGGCCCCGCGCACGGGGCGGCGATCGACGACTCCCTCGCCATCCTGCGCATCCTGCACGCCCTCGGGCTGCGCGTGCTCACCCTCTCCGGCACCGCCTGGGCGGGCGAGACGGGGCTGACCCGGTTCGGCGAGGAGGTCGTCCGGGAGATGAACCGGCTCGGCGTCGTCGCCGACGTCTCCGGCGCCTGCGCCGCCACCGTCGAGCGGACCGTCGCCCTCTCCAGGACGCCGGTGCTGTGCACCCGGTCCGCCGCCCGGAGCCTGCGCCCGCACCCGGCCAACCTGCCCGACGACCTGCTCGCCGCGCTGGGCGGGGCCAAGGGCCTGTGCATGGTGCCGCTGACCGCCGAACAGACCGGCCCGACCGTCCGGGACGTCGCCGACCACCTCGACCACGTCCGCGACGTGGCCGGCCCGGAGTGCGTCGGCCTGTCCGGCACCTACGACTCCGGCGCCGTCCACCCCCGCGACCTCGCCGACGCCTCCCGCTACCCCCACCTCGTCGCCGAACTGCTCAGGCGCGGCTGGAACGAGACCGAGCTGGCCCTGCTGACCTGGGGAAACGTGCAGCGCGTGCTGCGCACCGCGGACTTCACGGCCCGCGCCGCACAGCACCGCAGGGACGCGTCGACGGCACGCATCACCGACCTGGACGCCTGAGACCTGGACCCAGCCGACGTGGACGGTCGGGCCGGCCCGGAGGACTGAGTGGGCGAGCCGGGCCCGGACGGCTGAGCCGAGCCGACGGGGACGGCGAGCCTGCCTGGACGACCGACCGACCGACCGGCCGACCGGGCCGGTCGGGAGGGCTGAGTCGAGCCGTGCGCCGAGCCGACGTGGACGGTCGGGCCGGCCCGGACGGCCGAGTCAGGGCCGTGACGACGGCCGAGCCAGGGCGGCCGGGGTGCCGGAGCGCCCCGGCGGCCGTTCCCGAACGGGCGTCAGGGCTTCTCGATCCGGCACAGGCAGAACGGGTGCCCGGCCGGGTCGGCGTAGACCTGGAAGTCCTTCTGCTCGCGGTCCTCGAGATCCAGCGGGCGGGCTCCCAGCGCCAGCACCCGCTCGTGCGCGGCGTCCAGCTCCTCCCAGGTCGGGCCCGCGTCGAAGTCGAGGTGGAACTGCTGGCCGTTGCTGTCCGCCCGCGGCCACTCCGGCGGGGCGTACCCCTCGGCCCGCTGGAAAGCGAGCCGCGGGCCGTCCGGGACCTGCAGGACCACCCAGTCGTCGTCCGCGGCCTGCGGGCGGCCCCCGGCCACCGCCGCGTAGAACTCGGCCAGCGCGTACGGATCGGGACAGTCGAGCACGACGGAACGGAAACGGACGACGGACGCCATGTGTCCTCCTTCTCTCTTCGCTTCTCTCGCGTCTTCCTTCTTCGGCAGGCGCACAGACAGTCAGCAGGCGCACAGACAGAACGGGTGCCCAGCGGGATCGGCGTAGACGCGGAAGGTGCGCGAGCGGTCCTCCGCGTCCAGCGGCTTCGCGCCCAGCGACAGCACCCCCTTCTCGGCCGTGTCCAGGTCCTCCACGACCACGTCCAGGTGGAACTGCTGGGAGCGGTCGGCCGCGGGCCACCGCGGCGGCACGAACCCGGGCGCCCGCTGGAAGGCCAGCGTGGGGCCGCCGGGCACCTTCAGGTCGACCCACGTACCGTCCTCGGGGTCCTCCTCCACCGAGCCGCCCAGCACACCGGCGTAGAAGTCGGCCAGTGCGCGGGGGTCGGGACAGTCCAGGACCACGGCGCCGAGCTTGGCGAGAGCCATGACTACCTCCTCGGGTTACCTGTGAAGGCAGGCAACCGGTAACGGTTACTGCATGCTCCCGCAGAAGGGGTAACGTCGCAAGCATGAGCGAGAGATCGGCCGCTCCGGGCGGCCTGGCCCTGGTCGAGTCACTGGTGAACACGCTCGACATCGAGACGGGCGCCGACTCGCTGGACACCCCGGAGGGCCGCGGCCGGCTCGGGGTCACGGAGGCCGGCCTGGCCGACGCCCGGGAGCTGCGCGAGTCGCTGCGGGCCGCGCTGCTCGCCCACGCGGGCCACCCGCCGCACCGCGCGGTGGCCCCGCTGGGAACCCTGCTGGCCCGGGCCCCGCTGTACGTCGCCGTGGACGACCACGACGGCTCGGCCCGCCTCGCCCCGGCCGACGAGAGCACCCTCGCCTCCCGGGTCGCCGCCGCGGTCGCCGAGGCGCTCGTGGCCGGCACCTGGACCCGGCTCAAGGCGTGCGAGGCCGCGACCTGCCACTGGGCGTACTACGACCGCAGCCCCGCCGGACGCGGTCGCTGGTGCTCGATGCAGGTGTGCGGCGCACGCGCGAAGATGCGCCGGTACCGGGCCAAGGAGTCGTGAACCACCGGGGTTCACGGGCCACGTATGTGTCCCATGGTGCAGAATGCGGAAAGACGCCGGTTCGGCCGACTGAGCCTCGGCCGAACCGGCGTCGCCGTCCGCACTCCGCGGGCCTCCCCGCTCGCCTCTGCCGCGGCTACGCGGTGGGGCGGCCCATCGCCCGGTAGGTCCAGCCCGCGCGCCGCCACAGCTCCGGGTCGAGGGCGTTGCGCCCGTCCAGGATCACCCGGGCCGCCGCGACCTCGCCGAGCGCCGCCGGGTCCAGCTCGCGGAACTCCCGCCACTCGGTCAGGTGCAGCACGATGTCCGCGCTCCGCACCGCCTCCCGGGCGGAATCGGCGTAGCCCAGCGTCGGGAAGACCTTGCGGGCGTTGGCCATGCCCTTCGGGTCGTACACCGTCACCTGGCCGCCCTGGAGGTGGATCTGCCCGGCCACGTTCAGCGCGGGCGAGTCGCGGACGTCGTCCGAGTCGGGCTTGAAGGTGGCGCCGAGCACCGCGACCCGCTTGCCGAGGAAGGACCCGCCGCCGAGCGCCTCGCGGGCCATCTCGACCATCTGGCCGCGCCGGCGCATGTTGACGGAGTCGATCTCCCGCAGGAAGGTCAGCGCCTGGTCCGCGCCCAGCTCGCCCGCCCGGGCCATGAACGCCCGGATGTCCTTGGGCAGACAGCCGCCGCCGAAACCGATCCCCGCGCGCAGGAACTTGCTGCCGATCCGGTCGTCGTGCCCGATGGCCTCCGCCAGCTTCGCCACGTCACCGCCCCCGGCCTCGCACACCTCCGCCATCGCGTTGATGAAGGAGATCTTGGTCGCGAGGAAGGAGTTCGCCGCCGTCTTCACCAGCTCCGCGGTGGGGAAGTCGGTCACCACGAACGGAGTGCCCTCGCCGAGCGGAGTGGCGTACACCTCGCGCAGCAGCTTCTCCGCCCGCTCGCTGCGCACCCCGGCCACGATCCGGTCCGGGTGCAGGGTGTCCTGGACGGCGAAGCCCTCGCGCAGGAACTCCGGGTTCCAGGCCAGTTCGGCGTCCCCGCCCGCCGGCGCGTGCTCGGCGAGGTAGGCGGCCAGCCGGTCGGCCGAGCCCACCGGCACCGTCGACTTGCCGACCACCAGGGCCGGTCCGCGCAGATGCGGCGCGAGCGAGGCGACGGCGGAGTCGACGTACGACATGTCGCACGCGTACTCGCCGTGCTTCTGCGGGGTGTTCACGCACACGAAGTGCACGTCGCCGAAGGCCCCGACCTCCGCCCAGTCCGTGGTGAACCGCAGCCGGCCCGAGGACCCCTCGAAACCGGCCACGTGCCGGCGCAGCAGCTCCTCGAGCCCCGGCTCGAACATCGGCGTCTCGCCGCGCTCCAGCATGGCGATCTTCTCGGGTACGACGTCCAGCCCCAGCACCTCGAAGCCCAGCTCGGCCATGGCCGCGGCGTGCGTGGCGCCGAGGTAGCCGGTGCCGATCACGGTGATCTTCAGGCTCATGGGTGTGCTCCAGCTCGGGGACCTGTTCGGTGCGGTGCCCGAGCATAGCCGGGCCCTTCGGCGGGCAATTTCCCCGCTGTCGCCAAGCTCACGTAGGCGTGCCCACGACAGGCCTCTAAGATTTGAGTTACTTAACGGTAATTAGCGTCAGTATCACTGCGTCTTTGGAGCGTGAGAGACCGTGGCCGGAACGGCTGACTTCGACCTGTACCGCCCGTCCGAGGAGCACGACATGCTCCGCGACGCCGTCCGCTCACTGGTCGAGGCGAAGATCGCGCCGTACGCCGCCGCCGTGGACGAGGAGGCCCGCTTCCCGCAGGAGGCCCTCGATGCGCTGGTCGCCGGCGACCTGCACGCCGTGCACGTGCCCGAGGAGTTCGGCGGCGCCGGCGCGGACGCGCTCGCCACGGTCATCGTGATCGAGGAGGTGGCCCGCGCCTGCGTCTCCTCCTCCCTGATCCCGGCCGTGAACAAGCTCGGCTCGCTCCCCGTGATCCTCTCCGGCTCAGCGGACCTGAAGAAGAAGTACCTGACCCCGCTGGCCAAGGGCGACGCGATGTTCTCGTACTGCCTCTCCGAGCCGGACGCCGGCTCGGACGCGGCCGGCATGAAGACCAAGGCGGTCCGCGACGGCGACCACTGGATCCTCAACGGCGTGAAGCGCTGGATCACGAACGCGGGTGTCAGCGACTACTACACGGTGATGGCCGTGACCGACCCGTCGAAGCGCTCGAAGGGCATCTCCGCCTTCGTCGTCGAGAAGTCCGACGCGGGTGTCTCCTTCGGCGCCCCGGAGAAGAAGCTCGGCATCAAGGGCTCCCCGACCCGCGAGGTCTACTTCGACAACGTCCGCATCCCCGCCGACCGCATGATCGGCGAGGAGGGCACCGGCTTCGCCACCGCGATGAAGACGCTGGACCACACCCGCATCACCATCGCCGCCCAGGCGCTCGGTGTGGCCCAGGGCGCCCTCGACTACGCCAAGGGCTACGTCCAGGAGCGCAAGCAGTTCGGCAAGCCGATCGCCGACTTCCAGGGCATCCAGTTCATGCTCGCCGACATGGCCATGAAGATCGCCGCCGCCCGCGCCCTGACCTACCAGGCCGCCGCGGCCTCCGAGCGCGGCGACGCCGACCTCACCTTCCAGGGCGCGGCCGCCAAGTGCTTCGCTTCGGACGTCGCGATGGAGGTCACCACGGACGCCGTCCAGCTCCTCGGCGGCTACGGCTACACCCGCGACTACCCGGTCGAGCGCATGATGCGCGACGCCAAGATCACCCAGATTTACGAGGGCACGAACCAGGTTCAGCGGATCGTGATGGCAAGGAACCTTCCCTAGCAGGGTTTTTGCAGGTCGGAAGCTGTTTAGAAGGTCCGGAGGGACACCTCGGCTTTCTGGCCGTTGCGGCCCGGTCAGGGCCGTTCCTGGGCGTCATGCCGGGGGAACACCGGGCGGATGCCGGACTGAAAACAGCCATTGACCTGCACAAACAGCACAGCCCCCGGCATGACGCCGGGGGCTGTCGTCGTACGCGTATCAGGCGACCTCTGACGCCTCCGTCGGGTCGTCGGCGCCGCGCGTCAACATCGTCGCGATGGCACACGCCGGTTCTCGTTTGTACTGGAGGAGTCCGTGTTGCGCTACCGGCTGTGCAGCGCAGAGACGATGGCAGCGCAGCTTGGTCATCTGCTCGGGGTCATGGATCTCCAGAACATTGCCGTCGGGATCGTCCCGTTCTCGGCGCAGCGGACTATGTGGCCGATGCCAACCTTCACGATCTTCGACGACACCAGGGTGCACGCGGACACGCTGGATGCTGCTGCCACCCTCCCGCAGCCCAGCCAGGTCGAGTTGTACGCCCGAGCCTTCGACCGGCTCTCGCAGGTGGCCGCGAGGGGAGCAGCGGCACGTTCCCTGATAGCGGATGCGGTGGCCTCCTTCACGTGACAAGCGATATCGGTGCACCCCTCGGTAGTGATCATGGGGAAATGCTGAGGGAGTACCTCTTCCCGCGTTGCCCCCCGGCACGCGGGCTCCCGCCGGCGTGCGGGGTGGCGGTCCCGGACGTAGGACGGAAGCACACGGGATCCGCTCCCGGGTCCCCCCCTCCTAGGAGGAGCCATGACCCAGTCCCCGGCGATGCCCGCGCTCACCCCGCAGATGCAGGACTGCATCGCGGCGTGCATGAACTGCCACAGCATGTGCGAGGAGACCATGAGCCTCTGCATGCAGAAGGGCGGCCCGCAGCAGATGCAGGTCATGCGCGCGCTCATGGACTGCTCCGAGACGACCCGCCTGTGCGCCGACATGATGATGCGGCGCTCGCCGGTGTCCACGGACATGTGCGCGCTCTGCGCGAAGGTCTGCGACATGTGCGCCGAGGCGTGTATGTCCATGCCGGACGACCAGCAGATGACGCGCTGTGCCGAAGCGGCCCGCCGCTGCGCCGACACCTGCCGGACGATGGCGGGCGCCACCACGTGAGCCGAACCCGCCCTGCCGCGGACGCCGCCTTCGTGCCCGCCGGCGGCACGGGGGAGGGGCGGCGGCCCTTCCCCCCGCGGCGTTGCCGGGCCGGGCGGTCGGGCCGGACGGCGGCGGCTAGTTGTACTCGGCCAAGAGGTTGGTGACTCGCGTCGGTAGTTGATCAAGAGGAGACCTCCGGGCGTAGTGGAGATGCCTGTCTTCACGACAACCGGAG